>NZ_JBHVRT010000032.1:80209-115686 GCF_042885555.1 Kitasatospora sp. NPDC058048
TTTCCCCCCTTTCCGCGCCCCAGCACCGCGGTGTTCCTCCCCGCGGCCGTCCCTCCCCCCCCCTCGCCCCCACCCCCCCCCCGGCCGTACGTCTGTGCCCGGGCCGGCGCACCGGTCGGCGCACCGGCCGACGCGCCCGCGGTGTGGCGGCGGCCACGTGTGTAGCTGGCCCGGCCCGGCCAGGCCGCCTGCCAAGCTGGACCGCATGACCAACCGCAGAAACCCGCTCGTCGCCGTGGCCGTGCTGATCCTGGCGCTCCTGGCCGGGGCCGGGTACCTCCTCGCCAACCAGGGGAGCAGCCACCCCAAGGCCGCCGCGAGCGCCGCCGCCGGCGCCACGACGTCCGGGTCCGCGGCGCCCAAGCCCTCGGCCCCCAAGCCGACCCCGCCCGCCGGGGGCGCCGGCAGCACCCCCGCCCCGGCCGGCACCTGGGTCCCGACCGACCCGGCCATGGCCGACGTCTGCCGCACCAAGCTCCCCAGTCAGGCCCAGGACACCCTCGGTCTGATCGCCAAGGGCGGGCCCTACCCGTACAACCGCGACGGCATCGTCTTCGAGAACCGGGAGAGCCGCCTCCCCAAGAAGACCGGTAGCTACTACCACGAGTTCACCGTGGTCACCCCGGGTTCCAACGACCGCGGCACCCGCCGGGTGGTGACCGGCGACTCCGGCGAGCAGTACTGGTCCGCCGACCACTACGCCACCTTCCAGGAGATCGACTCCCGCTGCTGAGCGGGGCCGGCCGGGCCGCCCGCACCGCGTCGGCGGCCCGCCTCACCGCGTCGGCGACCCGCCTCACCGCGCCCGCCGCCAGGTGATCCGGGGGTGCGGTGCGTGCGGGCCGGTGGTGACCAAAGCGGTCAGCTCGTGGAGCACCGGGGCCGGGTCGCGGCGGAGCTGGGCCGGGGTGGTGCGCACCACCGGGAGGCCGGCGGCGGTGAGGCGGTTGGCGCGGGCCAGGCCCCGTTCGTGCTCGGCCGGGCGCAGGTGCCAGGCGCGGGAGTCGATCTCCAGGGCCACACAGGCGTGCGGCCAGTAGGCGTCCGGGACGGCGAGGAAGCGGCCGTCCAGGAAGAGCACCGGGTTCCACAGCGGGTCCGGCAGTCCGGCGTGCGCCAGCAGTTCGCGGGCCTCGCCCTCCACCACCGACCGCACCCCGACCGTCAGGTCCTCCACCACCCCGGCCACCTGGGGCAGCCCGAGCGCACCCGGGCGGGACAGCAACTGGTCGAGCAGTTCGCCGAGTTCGCAGTGCCGCCGCTGGACGGCCTCCGCGCACAGCGCCCGGAACCGGCGCTGCCCGGTCTCCCTCGGCGCGAGGTCCGCCAGGGCCCGGGCGACCGTGGTGCTCCACAGTCCGTCGGCGCGCTCGAAGCCGCCCGGCATCGCCCCGGACGCCCGGTGGATCCGGACGAACTCCCGGTCCCCGACCCGTCGTTGGCCGGGGATCAGGATGTCGACAGCGTTCAGGTCGGACGGGTGGCCGGCGCTCGGCAGCCCGGCCTCGGCCAGGACCGCCAGGCCGGTCAGCAGCACCTCCCCGGTCCGTGGTTCGCGTCCCTTCGGCGTCGCGTACGCCAGGGCGGCCCGCATCCTCTGATGGAACGTCAGTCTTCCGCTCTGCAGGCAGATCACCCGGGGCAGCACCTGCTGCCAGGGCCCGCCCGGCCGCAGCCGGTGGGCGATGGTGCCGGAGGGCACCCCGAGCCGGCGCAGCTGCGCGCGGGTGGCGATGTGCTGCTGGTCGGCGCCGAGCAGGGCGACCGGATCGAGGGGATTCGCGCGGGTCATGCCCCGGTGCCTGCCCGCCGGAATCGGAGGTATGCGAAACATCCCCCGTCGGTGGGGCCGGCGGTCACGGGTGTTGACGCGACGGTGGCCGAGCCGCTGAGCTGGATGCCATATGACCATTCCATTCACGCACGCCGGCCCCGCGCTGGACGCGCTCCTCGGCCTCCGCACGGGCGACGCCCTCGGAGCCCAGTTCTTCGTCCCGGAGACCGCCCGGACCCACCTCGCCGCCCGCACCGAACCGCCCGGCTCCTGGCCCTGGACCGACGACACCGAGATGGCCTGCTCGGTCCACGCCGCACACACCGAGCGCGGCGCGATCGACACCTTCGACCTCACCTACGCCTTCGCCCTGCGCCACGACTTCGACCGCGGCTACGGCCCGGCCGCCAACCGGCTGCTCCGGCTGATCCGCGAGGGCGGCGACGCCCGGCGGCTGGCCGCCGAACTCTTCGACGGCCAGGGCTCCTACGGCAACGGCGCCGCGATGCGGGTCGCCCCGCTGGGGGCGGCGTACGCCGAGGACCCGGCCGCCGTCGTCCGGCCCGCCGCCGACACCGCCGTCATCACCCACACCCACCCGCAGGCCGTGGACGGCGCGATCGCGGTCGCGGTGGCGGCCGCGTACGCGGTGCGGGCCCGCACCCGGCCGATGACACCGGAGCGCTTCCTGGAGTCGGTGGCCGGCCTCACCCCGAACGGTGCGGTCAAGGACGGCCTGGTGGAGGCCCGCGCGCTGCTCGCCCGGCCGGACTTCCGGCTCGCCGCGCAGGTGCTCGGCAACGGCAGCCGGACGTCCGCGGCGGACACCGTCCCGTACGCGCTGTGGTGCGCCGCCCGGAACCTGGCCGACTACCGCGCCGCCGTGTGGGACGCGATCGCGGCCGGCGGCGACATGGACACCGTCGCGGCGATCACCGGCGGGGTGGTGGCCGCGCACACCGGCACCGGCGGCATCCCGCGGACCTGGCTGGCCGCCTGCGAGCCGCTGCCCGACTGGGCGTTCCCGGAGCCGGGCGGCGTCCGCGCGGCCGGCGAACCCCACCTGACGCCGATCGGCCTGCCCCGCCCGCACCCCGTGCCCGACCTGCTCTGGTCGGACGCCGACTGGGAGCGGATCAGGCGCGGCCTGCGGGCCCGGGACACGGACGAGCGCTGGGCCTCCGTGGTCTCCGAGGGCGTGCTGCACCTGCACCGCAGCGTGGGTGGCGCGGAGGTCTACCGGGTCCGGGTGGCCCGGGTGCGGGGCGGCTGGCGGCCGGTGGAGGCCCTGGTCGAGGCGCACCCGGGACGCCACCGGGCCTGGGACGACCGCACCACCCTGCCGGCCCTCCTGGGCTTCGCGAGCCTCGGCCACGAGCCGTTCCGGGACGGCCTCAGGCGGTGATCATCAGCTGCCCGGCGCCGCTGCCGCCCTGTCTAAGGCACTCCTGGTTGATCGCCGGATCCGGGGCGCTCGGCGAGGTGGCGGCGGCGATCCGCAGCTCGATGATGTCCCGGACGGCCGGCCACTCGTCGTCGAGGATCGAGTAGAACGCGGTGGAGCGCACCACGCCGTCCAGCCCGCGCGAGTGCGCCCGGCGGACGCCCTCGGAGGTCGCGCCGAGCCGTTCGATGGCGGCGCGCGAGCGCAGGTTGCGGGCGTCCGCGCGCAGCGAGATCCGCTGCACGCCCCAGGTCTCGAAGGCGTGGCGCAGCATCAGCAGCTTGGCCTCGGTGTTGATGCCGGTGCCCTGGGCGCGCGGCGAGAGCCAGGTGTTGCCGATCTCGGCCGCGTCCGGGACGGCCGTGGCCGGATCGCCGAACGGGACCCCGGGCGCGGGCGGCCACACCATCGGGCCCTGCCAGTAGTCGAGTTCCAGGAACCGGGTGGAGCCGACCACCCGGCCGTCGGCGAGGTTCACCGTCGCGAACGGCAGTGACCGGCCCGCGGCCTGGTCGGCGAGCGCCCGCGCGACGTAGTCGCGGGCGGCTTCCCGGCCGTGCGGGACGGGGGTGAAGGCGTAGGTCGTACGGTCCTCGGCGCCGGCCTCGGCGATGGCCTCGGCATGGTGCGCGGCGAGTGGCTCCAGCCGCACGGTGCGGCCGGTGAGGATGACAGGTACGGGCACGGAACCTTGGTCCTTCATCGGTCGGAGGGTGCCTCCCGCGCCGGGGTACGGCTCGGGGTGCTCTGGGCTGGGTACGCCTGGGCCCGGGTCCGCCGGCCGGGTACCCGCGCACGCCGGAGGTCCGGTCGGACGGGGTGGGGGCGGCGGCCCGGAACGGGCGGCGCGGGGTGCCGGAACGGACACGGATCCTCGGACCGGTCCGGCGGGAAGAGCGACGGGACAGTGTGCGTCCGCGAGATGGCCGAGGAGGGTACGAGAGCGCGAAGGGAAGCAGGCGGCCAGGTGAAGGCAAGATGCGTCGTGGGTGGCTGGCCGAGCACCGGACCGGGACGTGGCCGACGGCGTTACGGACGACGTGGCGACGACGCGACGATGCGAGGCAGCGAGAGGACGATACCCGCCAGAAGGCGGTGCGTCACTTCGCGGCACGCGAATGGCCGCGCGGGCCGTTCGCGTGCCCTGCGGACCAGCCCCTCGCAGGGCCCTGACCAGGGAGTCTTCGGCCGGGTGCGATCATGGTCCGGAGCGCTCGTCCGAGGCCGTCGGGCGAGCCCCCCGGGGAGCCGTCGCACGGGCCCCGCGGGGCCCGCGGACGGGAGGTCCGCAGGACGGGGGCCGGCGGCGGGAATTCCGGCGGCGCCCGGCGCGCTGGACAGGACGAGAAGCCGGTCGACCGGGACGAGCAGGGAACGGGGTTGGGTGCGCGGTGCGTGACTTCCAGGCGTTGTACGAGCTGGATCAGCAGGGCGTGGCCGCCGTTGCCGCGGCCAACGAGCAGTTGCGCGACACCGGTGCCGGCCTCGTGCTGCTCCAGCACTTCGAGGGCTTCATGGACGCCGGGGAGGCCGGCGGCCAGGTGGTGGCCCACCTGCTGGAGACGGGTGCGCCGCAGGTGGTGGCCCGCTTCGACCACGACCGTCTGGTGGACTACCGGGCCCGTCGCCCGGCGATGGTCTTCGACCACGACCACTGGACGTCCTACGACCCGCCGGAGATCCTGCTCCAGCTCGTCCACGACGCCGCCGGCGCGCCGTTCCTGCTGCTCACCGGCCCCGAGCCGGACGTCGAGTGGGAGCGCTTCGCGCGTGCCGTCCGCGAGCTGGTGGACCGCTTCGAGGTGCGGCTCTCCATCGACTTCCACGGCATCCCGATGGGCGTGCCGCACACCCGCCCGGTCGGCCTGACGCCGCACGGCAACCGGCTGGACCTCGCCCCGGGCTACCCGCAGTGGTTCGAGCAGGCGCAGGTCCCGGGCAGTGCCCAGGCGCTGGTGGAGTACCGCCTCGGCGAGGCCGGGCACGACGTCCTGGGCTTCGCCGTGCACGTCCCGCACTACGTGGCCCGCTCCGCCTACCCGGCGGCGGCCGTGCAGGTCCTGGAGGCGGTGCAGTCCGCCACCGGGCTGGTGCTGCCCGGCACCGGGCTGCGCGAGCGGGTCCCCGAGGTCTACGCCGACATCGAGGAGCAGCTGGCCCAGGGGGACGGCGAATTGCGCTCGGCGATCCGCGGCATGGAGGGCCAGTACGACGCCGTGGCGGGCGCGGAGGGCCGGGAGAGCCTGCTGGCCGAGCCGGCGGACCTGCCCTCGGCGGACGAACTGGGGCGGCGCTTCGAGCAGTTCCTGGCCGAGCACGAGCGCGGCGCGGAGTAGCCGGGGCAGCCGGAGCGGGCGGGCGGAACAGGGCGGCCGGACGGGGTCCGAGGGGCGGATTCCGGCCGGATCCGGCTCGTCGTGCGGCGATCGGGCGCGGGTGGGAGTGATCGGCCGCGATCGTTCGTTGGCCCCTGGTGTGCCCGGGGGACGGGCCGCCGTAAGGAGCCGACCGTGACCCGTATCCCCGGGGGGAGACCATGCCGAGGACCGCACGCCCGACCATCGCCCTGACCGTCGGACTGGCCGCAGTGCTGCTGGCCGGCTGCACCGACAACACCGGTACCGACCAGCAGGGGAGCGCCACCGCGGGCGCGACGCCCGCCCGCGCGCAGGCCGGCGCGGACCCGTCGCCGACCGCCGCCCCGCCGCCCACCGGCCCGTACGTCGCGCTCGGCGACTCGTACACGGCCGGGATGAAGCTCCCGCCGCAGGTCGGCGAGCCGGGCGCCTGCTACCGCTCCGGGGCCAACTACCCGTCCCTGGTGGCGAAGGGGCTCTCGCTCGCCGCCGGGCAGTTCAAGGACGTCAGCTGCAGCGGCGCCCGCACCGGGGATCTGACCGGTCCGCAGAAGGTCGCGGACGGCACCAACCCGGCCCAGCTGGACGCGCTGACCGCGGACACCCGGCTGGTCACCCTGGGGATCGGCGGCAACGACGCCGGCTTCATGGAGGTCGTGACCGAGTGCGCCAAGGCCAACCTGGTGGACATCGTCAAGGGCGTGATCACCGACAGTGCCGACCGGATCAGCGATTCGCCCTGCCGGGACCACTACGCGGCCGGCAACGGCACCGACGACGTCCAGCGCAAGGTGGAGGCGGCCGGCGACCGGATCGCCCAGGTGCTCCAGGACGTCAAGAAGCGCTCCCCGAAGGCCAGGGTGTACGTGATCGGGTACCCGGGGCTGCTCCCGGCCGACCCGGCGAGCTGCCTTCCGGTGCTCGGCAACGCCGTGGCCGCCTCCGACCTGGGCTTCCTGGTGGAGAAGCAGCAGCAGCTGAACGGCATGCTCAAGAAGCGCGCGGAGGCCGCCGGAGCGGTGTTCGTGGACCTCGCCGGGCCCTCGGCCGGGCACGACATGTGCGCGGGGGAGGACAAGCGCTGGGTGGAGCCGCCCCTGCCGGCCCAGGGGCTGGTGCCGATCCACCCCAACGCCAAGGGGCAGGAGGCGGTGTCCGGCGTGGTTCTGAAGGCGATCAGGGGCTGAGGCCGCCCGGGCCGGGGGACGTTCGGGACGCAGGGGCGTAGGCGCGGGGGCGCAGGGACGCAGGGGGCGCGCGGGGCTGCGCCGTCCGGGTGGGGTCGACTCGCCGGGGCGGGCACCCGCGCGCCGCGCACCGTTCACGCCCCGGCCCGCGCTCCTTCGTGCGCGGCACACCCCGCGTGTCGGGGGCCGGGCGTACGGTGAAGGGCATATGGACGACACCACGCACCGCCTCGCCGCCCCGATCCCGTACGACCACGCTGCCGAGGCCCGCTGGGTCCCCGAACCCGACAAGCGCCCGGGCCGTACGGCCTTCCAGCGCGACCGCGCCCGGGTGCTGCACTCGGCCGCGCTGCGCCGGCTGGCCGGCACCACCCAGGTGGTCGCCCCGATGCGCAGCGACTTCCCGCGCACCAGGCTCACCCACTCCCTCGAATGCGCCCAGGTCGGGCGGGAGTTGGGGGCCGCCCTGGGCTGCGACCCGGACCTCGTGGAGACCGGTTGCCTGGCCCACGACATCGGCCACCCGCCGTTCGGCCACACCGGCGAGGAGGCCCTCGACCAGGCCGCCGAGGCCTGCGGCGGCTTCGAGGGCAACGCCCAGTCGCTGCGCATCCTGACCCGGCTCGAACCCAAGCGCTTCGCGCCCCAGGAGGAGCAGCCCGCCACCCGGCTCGCCCCCTGGCCGGGCCGCAGCGTCGGCCTCAACCTGAGCCGGGCCGCCCTCGACGCCGCCACCAAGTACCCGTGGACCAAGGGAGCCCACCCCACCGACCCGGCCTCGCCCAAGTACGGCGTCTACGCCGACGACCTGCCGGTCTTCCGCTGGCTGCGGGCCGGCTCCCCGACCGGGCGCAAGTGCTTCGAGGCCACCGTGATGGACTGGTCCGACGACGTGGCCTACTCCACCCACGACGTCGAGGACGGCCTCCAGGCCGGCCACATCGACCCGGCCGCCCTGCGCGCGCCCGGTGAGCGCGCCGAGCTCTTCAAGGTCGCCGAGCGCTACGCCGGGGACGCCGAGCCCCAGGAGCTGTCCGACGCCCTGGACCGGCTGCTCGCCCAGGAGTGGTGGCCCCGCTCCTACGACGGCACCGCCCGCGCCCGGGGCGGGCTCAAGGACCTCACCAGCCAGCTGATCGGCCGCTTCTGCCTGGCCGCCGAGCAGGCCACCCGCGCCCGCTACGGCCCCGGCCGGCTCACCCGCTACACCGCCGAGCTGGTGGTGCCGAGGGACGTCCGGCTGGAGTGCGCGGTGCTCAAGGCGGTCGCCGTCCGCTACGTCATGCAGCGCGACGAGCAGACCCAGCTGCGGGCCCGCCAGCGGATCGTGATCGCCGAGCTGGCGTACGTCCTCACCCAGCGCGCCCCCGAGGGGCTGGACCCGGTGTTCGCCGCCATGTACCGCGAGGCCGAGGACGACCGCGCCGCCCTGCGCACGGTCATCGACCAGATCGCCACCCTCACGGACGCCTCGGCCCTGGCCCTGCACGCCAAGCTGGTCGGCGCCGCCTGGGCGTAGCCGCCCGGAGGCGGCCGCCGCGGATCGAATGCCCGGCCGTCCCAGTAGACTTCCGGAGTGGCCGGGCGGATCAGGGACGAAGACGTACAGGCGGTGCGCAGCGCACTGCCGATCGACGCGGTGGTCGGCGACTACGTACAGCTGACCAACGGTGGCGGTGGCGAGTACAAGGGCGTCTGCCCCTTCCACGACGAGAAGTCCGCCTCCTTCTACGTGAACCCCGCCAAGGGCGTCTTCCACTGCTTCGGCTGCCAGGAGAACGGCGACACCATCGCCTTCCTGATGAAGATCGAGCACTTCACCTTCGCCGAGGCCGTCGAGCGGATGGCCGCCCAGGCCGGCATCACCCTGCGCTACGAGGAGGGCGGCTACAGCCCCCGCCACCAGCAGGGCGAGCGCACCCGGCTGGTCGAGGCGCACAAGGTGGCCGCCGCCTACTACCGGGAGCAGCTGGCCTCGCCGGAGGCGGAGATCGGCCGCCGCTTCCTGGCCGAGCGCGGCTTCGACGAGGAGGCCGCCACGGTCTTTGGCGTCGGCTACGCCCCCGTGGGGTGGGAGCACCTGGTCCGCTACCTGCGCGGCAAGGGCTTCACGGACAAGGAGATCCTGCTGGGCGGCCTCGCCTCGCAGGGCCAGCGCGGAGGCCTGATCGACCGCTTCCGGGGCCGGCTGGTCTGGCCGATCCGGGACATCGCCGGCGAGGTGGTCGGCTTCGGCGCCCGCCGCCTGCGCGAGGACGACAACGGCCCGAAGTACCTCAACACGCCCGAGACCCCGATCTACAAGAAGTCCCACGTGCTGTACGGCATCGACCTGGCGAAGAAGGAGATCGCCAAGTCGGGCCGCGCGGTGGTGGTCGAGGGCTACACCGACGTGATGGCCTGCCACCTGGCCGGGGTCACCTCGGCGGTGGCCACCTGCGGCACCGCCTTCGCCGAGGACCACATCAAGATCATCCGCCGGCTGCTGATGGACACCTCGCAGTACCGGGGCGAGACCGTCTTCACCTTCGACGGCGACGCGGCCGGCCAGAAGGCCGCCCTGCGCGCCTTCGAGGACGACCAGAAGTTCGCCGCCAAGACCTCCATCGCGGTCAGCCCGGGCGGCATGGACCCGTGCGAGCTGCGCCTGGCCCAGGGCGACGAGGCGGTCAAGCACCTGATCGACAACCCGGTCCCGCTCTTCGAGTTCGCGCTGAACTCGGTGGTGGCCCGGCACCGGGTGGACACCCCGGAGGGGCGTTCGGCGGCCCTGGAGGAGTCGGCCCCGATCGTCGCCAAGATCAAGGACCGCTCGATCCAGCACGAGTACGCCGTCCGCCTGGCCGGCATGCTCGGCATCCTGGACGAGCAGTTCGTCGTCCGCCGGATCTCCCAGCTGGCCCGCTGGGACCGCGAGCGCCAGCAGAACCCGCGCGGCGCGGCCGCCCAGCGCCGCCCGGAGCCGGCCCAGCCGCAGCGCCCGGCGCAGCCCGCCTTCCGGCTCAACCCGCGCGACCCGGCCCAGTTCGTCGAGCGCGAGCTGCTCAAGCTGGCGCTCCAGCACCCGGATCTGGTCAGTCCGGCCTTCGACCACTACGGCGAGGACGAGTTCCCGACCCCGCCGTACACCGCCGTCCGGCAGGCCATCGCCAAGGCCGGCGGCGCCGCGCACGGGGCGGGCCTGCCCGACTTCACCAGCGCGGTGCGCGAGGCGTCCCCGGACGACCAGGTGCGCTCGCTGGTCACCGAGCTGACCGTCGAGCCGGTGCGCTCGCGCCGCAAGGTGGACGCGATCTACGCGGGGGAGTTCCTGGTCAAGCTGCGCATGCTGGCGGTGGACCGGCGGATCACCGAGGTCCGCGGCTACCTCCAGCGGCTCGGCCCCCGGGCCGAGGCCGAACAGCTGCACGCGGTGCAGACCGAGCTGTGGCAGCTCCAGCAGTACGGGCAGGAGCTGCGCAGCCGGGGTGCGGCCGCTCTCTAGCGTTCGCTTCACAGAAAGTCGGCGCACGAGTCTCGGCCACGGAGCGTGGCGTACCGCACACTGGAGGACGTCCCACCTCCGTACAGCGCGGGTCCGCCAGAGTCGCGCCCGCCCCGAGGGGATGCCCGTGGAGCAAGGCCTCGTCGCAGCGACCACCACCAGTACGGGAACGAAGCCCGCCGGACCGGCCGGTCCGCAGGAGACCGGGGAGCAGGAGACCCATCACGGCCGGGCCCGGGCCGCGCCCCCGGACGGTGCCCGGATCCCCGCCCAGGGCCTGCCGGAGGGCCACCCGGACAGCCCGGTCCCCGAGACCGGGGCCGTCCCCGAGGCCGAGCTCGGGGCCGTGTCCGGGTTCGAGCCCTCGCCCGGAGCGCGGGCCGGGGCCGGGGACCGGCGGGAGCGCCGGGTGCCCGCCGAGGACACCGGTCCGGCCGCCGACCTGCTGCGCCAGTACCTGCGCGAGATCGGCCGGATCCGCCTGCTCACCGCCGCGGAGGAGGTCGAGCTGGCCCGCCGGGTGGAGGCCGGCATCTTCGCCGAGGAACGGCTGAACGGCGATACGCCGCCGCCCGACCCGCTGGCCGGCGAGCTGGACTCCCTGGTGGTGCGGGGCCGGATCGCCAAGCGGCGGCTGATCGAGGCGAACCTGCGGCTGGTGGTCTCCGTCGCCAAGCGCTACGTCGGCCGCGGACTGACCCTGCTGGACCTGGTCCAGGAGGGCAACCTGGGGCTGATCCGGGCGGTGGAGAAGTTCGACTACACCCGCGGCTTCAAGTTCTCCACGTACGCGACCTGGTGGATCCGGCAGGCGATGAGCCGGGCGCTGGCCGACCAGGCCCGGACGATCCGGGTGCCGGTGCACGTGGTCGAGCTGATCAACCGGGTGGTCCGGGCCAAGCGCGGTCTGCTCCAGGAGCGCGGCCTGGAACCGACGGCGGCCGAGATCGCCGCCGCCCTGGAGCTGACCGAGGAGCGGGTGCGCGAGCTGCTGCGGCTGGCCCAGGAGCCGATCTCGCTGCACACGCCGGTCGGCGAGGAGGAGGACGTCGCGCTCGGGGACCTGATCGAGGACGCCGACGCCGCCTCGCCCGCCGAGTCCGCGACCTTCCTGCTGCTGCGCCAGCACCTGGAGGCGGTCCTGGCCACCCTGGGGGAGCGGGAGCGCCAGGTGGTCCAGCTCCGCTACGGGCTGGACGACGGCCGCCCGCGCACGCTGGAGGAGATCGGCGCGGTGTTCGGTGTCACGCGGGAGCGGATCCGCCAGATCGAGTCGAAGACCCTGGTCAAGCTCCGCGACCACGCCGGCGCCGAGCAGCTGCGCGGCTACCTCGACTAGCGGCCGGTCGCGGTCAGGACGGACCGGCCGACGCGGCCGACTCGGTCGGAGCGGCGGCCGGTGCCGCCGGTGCCGTCGGTGCCGGCGGGTCGACGGGTGCCGCCGGGTCGGCCGGTGCCGGGTCGGCCGGTGTGGCCGGGGCCGGGGTCGTGGGCGCTCCCGCGCCGGTGCCCGGAGGCGGAGAGGCGGGACCGATCGGGATCGGGGTGGAGGCCACCACCATGGCCAGGTCGGAGACCACCCCGGTGCAGTCGTGGCCGGCCGGCTGGTAACCGCAGACCTGGAAGGTGACGGTCGGGTCCGCCGCGTTCAGCATCGCCGAGTAGTTGTCGTAGCCCCAGTGGATGAGCGCCGTCTCGGTGTCGCCGGCGCTGTCGCTGATCGTCGCGTAGTCCTTCGGCTCGCCCTCGGTGATGGCCGCCCAGGCCGCCCGGCAGGTCTGGCTGTACCGGAGGTAGACGACCACCTTGCCGATCACCTGGGTCTGCAGCGTCCGGGCGTCCTTGCCGCAGCCGGTGGTCTTCGGGTCCTTGTGCGCGCAGCCGACGGCCTGACAGGCCGGGGCGCCCGGGGCGGGCTTGGCGCTGGGGGAGGTGCCGGCGTCGGCCGTCGCGGCGGGCCGGTCGGCCGCCGAGGCCTGTCCGTCGTGCCGGCTGATCCGCAGGCCCACCAGCACCAGCAGCAGCGCCAGCACGGCCGCGCCGGAGAGCAGCGCCGCCGGACGCCGCCACCAGACGAGGGGGGCGGGCCCGGACTCCTGCCCGGTCGCCGGCGCCTCGTCGGTGGCCGGTTCAGGGGCGGTGGTCTCCTCGGGGGCGGGGTTCTTGGCCGCGGGCTCCTCGGGGCCCGGGCCCGCGTCCTCGCCCGCGCCCGCGCCTGAGCCCGCATCCGGGCCCGTGACCGGCGCCGCAGCCTGCGGCCCCGCCACCGCCTGCCGCCACAGCGCCCGCAGCGCGGCCGCGTCGCAGTCGACCGTCCCGGCCAGCGCGTCCAGCGCCTGCTCGGTGACGACCCGTTTGCCGTTGAGCCAGCGCTCCCAGGAGGCCCGGCTGTAGTGGGTCCGGGCGGCCAGTTCGGACAGCGACAGTCCGGCGGAGTCCTTGACGGCCCGGAGCTCCTCCGCCAGGCGTCTGGCGGGCTCGGACAGCTCCTCGGGCAGCTGCTTCCAGGCGGAACCCAACGCGGGCGCTCCAAACTCGAGAAACGGGGACGGGGAACGGGCGAGCGGCAGGTCCCGGCCCGGGCCGTTCGGCGTCTCCGCTTCTCCAACCTGATCGGCCTGGCGTCCCAAACCCCAGGTCATGGCGCTGAGACGGACGGAAGTGTCTCACAACCCCCGGAGGCGCTCGAACAATCACGTGGTCATCGTGCAGAGTTCTCTGGCCGGTGCGGTTCGCCCGTCGGTGGAACCGTTCGGACGCCGATCGATCACCCGTCGGTCCGCACCCGTTCCCGGCCCCCACCGGACCGGGGCAGCCTCGCGGGGGGAGGCTGCCCCGGTCCGCCGGGATGATCCGGCGGGGAGGGCGCTTCGCTGCGCCCTCCCCGCCGTGACCTTCTCCCGGTTGTGCGAAGTGTCAGTGGTGGAAGCCCGAGCGGGGCGGCACCCCGAGCTGCTGGAGCGGGACGGGCTGGCGCCGCAGTTCCGGCAGCAGCCGGTCGAGGTCGGCCAGCAGCAGGTCGGCGAGGTCCCGCGAGAAGCCGTTGCGGCAGACCACCCGGAGCACCGACAGGT
Source organism: Kitasatospora sp. NPDC058048 (assembly GCF_042885555.1). NCBI lineage: Bacteria > Bacillati > Actinomycetota > Actinomycetes > Kitasatosporales > Streptomycetaceae > Kitasatospora > Kitasatospora sp. NPDC058048. Next base: position 93,530 of record NZ_JBHVRT010000032.1, read on the forward strand.
CCTCCCGGTTCGCCGGGAACGTGTACGCGGGCACCTGCCAGCCGCGTTCGCGCAGCCGCCGCGAGACGTCGAACACGTCGAACGGGACGTCCCCGTCGGTGGTGAAGGCGAACACCGGCAGCTGGTCGCCCCGGGTCAGCAGCCGGAAGCCGTCCAGCTTCCCGATCCGCCCGGCGAGGTAGGTGGCGACCTCGCGGCAGGCGCCCTGGACGGCCCGGAAGCCCTCCCGGCCGAGCCGCAGGAAGATGTAGTACTGGGCGACCACCTCGGCGCCGGGCCGGGAGAAGTTGAGGGCGAAGGTCGGCATCTCGCCGCCCAGGTAGTTGACCCGGAAGACCAGTTCCTCCGGCAGCGCCTCCTTGTCGCGCCAGAGCGCCCAGCCCACCCCGGGGTACACCAGGCCGTACTTGTGGCCGGAGGTGTTGATCGAGGCGACCCGGGGCAGCCGGAAGTCCCAGGACAGGTCCGGGTCGAGGAAGGGCGCCACCATGCCGCCGGAGGCGCCGTCCACGTGCACCGGGACGTCGGTGCCGGTGCGCTCCTGGAAGGCGTCCAGGGCCGCGGAGATCTCCGCGACCGGCTCGTACGAGCCGTCGAAGGTGGAGCCGAGCACCGCGACCACACCGATGGTGTTCTCGTCGCACAGCGCGACCGCCCGCTCGGCGTCCAGGTGGAAGCGGTCGCCGTCCATCGGCGCGATGCGGGCCTCGACCTCCCAGAAGTTGCAGAACTTCTCCCAGCAGACCTGCACGTTGATGCCCATCACCAGGTTCGGCCGGGCCCCGGCGGCGTAGCGGTCGGGGTTGCGCCGCATCCAGCGGCGCTTGAGCGCCATGCCGGCCAGCATGCAGGCCTCGCTGGAGCCGGTGGTGGAGCAGCCGACGGCGGTGTCCGGGTCGGGGGCGTGCCAGAGGTCGGCGAGGATCGCCACGCAGCGCCGCTCCAGTTCGGCGGTCTGCGGGTACTCGTCCTTGTCGATCATGTTCTTGTCGAGGCACTCGGTCATCAGCCGGGTGGCCTGGGCGTCCATCGAGGTGGTGACGAAGGTCGCCAGGTTGAGCTTCGCGTTGCCGTCGAGCATCAGCTCGTCGTGGATCAGCTGGTACGTGGTCTCGGCCGCGACCGGGCCCTCGCCGAGCCGGTGCAGCGGCGGGGCCAGTTTCATCGCGCCCAACGGGTCGGCGACGGTCGGGTACGGGCCGATGCTCAGCCGGCGGTCGCCGCCGGCTCCCTTGTGCAGCGCCATGGCGTCCTGCCGCCCTTCGCGTCGGTGGCCGTGTCCCGTTCCACGCTGCCACCGGGCGCCGGGTGCCGCATCCGCACGGCCGTCACCGCCCCCGGGCCGGGGTCAGGCCGCCGCCTCCGGGTGGACCTGGTCGCGGGCGGCCCGGTACTGCTGACGCACCGCCGAGCCGATCGCCAGGTCCTGCTCCCCGTCGGGCTCGACGGTCTCGGCGTCCGGCAGCTCCCACTCCGGCGGCTCCGGGGTGCCCGCCAGCGCCCAGGCGGCCTGCCGGGCGGCCCCGCGGGCGGCGTGGGCGCCCGGTGGCGGCACCACGACCGGGACGCCGAACAGCATCGGGGCGATGTGCCGGACGGCGGGCAGCCGCCCGGCCGTGCCGAGCAGGAACACCCGCTTCACCGCGACGCCCCGGGCGCGCAGCACGTCGAGGGCGTCGGCGATGTTGCACAGCATGCCCTCGACGGCGGCCCGGGCCAGGTGCTGAGGGGTCATCGCCTCGGTCCGCAGCCCGGTCAGGGTGCCGGCCGCGTGCGGCAGCGCGGGGGTGCGTTCGCCGTCCAGGTAGGGCAGCAGCACCAGGCCGTAGGCGCCGGGGGAGGAGTGCAGGGCGAGGTCGCTCAGGCCCTCCAGGTCCCGGCCGAGCAGGGCGGCGGTGGAGCGCAGCACCTCGGCGGCGTTGAGGGTGGCGACCATCGGCAGGTGCCGGCCGCTGGCGTCGGCGAAGGAGGAGACCAGGCCGGAGGCGTCCACCACGGCCTCCTCGTGCACCGCGAAGATCGTTCCGGCGCTGCCGAGGGAGACCACCGCGTCGCCCGGGCCGAGGCCCAGGCCCAGCGCGGCGGCCATGTTGTCCCCGGTCCCGGCCGAGATCAGCAGGCCCTCGGGGGTGTGCCCGGCGGGCTCGGCCGGGGGCAGGACGTCGGGCAGCCTGAGCTCGTGGCCGAGCGCCAGCTCGACCAGGTCCTGCCGGTACTCGCCGGTGATCGGCGACCAGTAGCCGGTGCCGGAGGCGTCGCCGCGGTCGGTGGTGCGGCGCCTGGGGTGGCCGAGCAGCTGCCAGACCAGCCAGTCGTGCGGCAGCAGCACCTCGGCGATCCGACGGGCGTTGGCCGGCTCGAACTCGGCCAGCCAGCGCAGCTTGGCGATGGTGTACGTGGGGGCGGGCACGGCGCCGATCGCGGCGGTCCAGGCGGCCGGGCCGCCGAAGGCGTCCAGCAGCTTGGCGGCGGCCCCGCTGGAGCGCGGGTCGTTCCACAGGAGCGCCGGGCGGACCTGTACCCCGCCCGCGTCCAGGCCGATCATCCCGTGCTGCTGGGCGCTGACGCCGATCGCCCGGACGCCCTCCAGCAGGCCGCCGGTCGCGGCGTCGCCGAGCGAGTGCAGCCAGACCTGGGGGTCGGCCTCGCCCGGGCGCAGGTCCTGGTCCTCGGGGACAGGGTGGGGCGCCTTGCCGGAGCGCAGGACGGCGCCGGTGTCGGCGTCGCACGCGACGATCCGGGTGCGGTTGGTCGAGCTGTCTATCCCCGCGACGATGGCCATGCCGAGATCATGCCTCAGCCCGGTCCGGGACGCGTCCGGGCCGGGTGGGACGTTGCCGGTTCGCGACCGTGCGTTGGGGTTCGCTTGGGTCCGGCGTCACCGTCCCGTCACCGACGGGGGGTAGCCGCCGGGCCGTGTGTCGCGCGACACACGGCCCGGCGCAGTGGCGCACGGGGGCCACCGGCGGGCCGGCCGCCGCCCGTCAGGGGCGGAAGGTGCCCCAGCCGTCGTCCTCCGCCCGGGAGCGGTTGAAGTACGGCACCCGGTCGGTGACGGCGTTCGGCAGCCGGTCGCCGACCCGGTCCGCGACCGCGCCGGCCGCCCTCCCGGCCACCGCCCCGGCCTGCTGCCGGGCCCGGTCGGTCGCGCCCTGGACCGTGGGGTTCCGGGCGACCTGCCGGGTGATCCTGGCGATCTGTTCGTAGCGCCGGCGCCCGGCTCGTGAGCCGAGGACGTAGCCGGCCGCGAAACCCGCGGCCAACGACAGCTTCCACATGGTCGGATCCACCCTCTCCTGGCGGCTTCTGCCGCATTGCCCTACCCGTCCGTCGGGACGGCGAACCGTCCGCGCCCCAGCATCCCCGGCCCCGTCGCCGGGCGCGCGCGGGGCACGCCGGGCGGCAACCCGGGGCGAGCCGGGGGCAAGCCGGGGGCAAGCCGGGAAAGCGATTGGCGGACCACCCCCCCGAGTGCGCTAATGTATGTCCCGCAGCGAGCGCCGAGGAGCCCGGGAGACCGGGGGCCGAGGCGGGAGCCGATCCCCCATAGCTCAATTGGCAGAGCAGCCGACTGTTAATCGGCAGGTTATTGGTTCGAGTCCAATTGGGGGAGCTCGGGAGAAGGTCCTTCGGGTCCTGCTTCCCGTCCGTGGTACGGAAGTCGAGTACCGCGATCCCGCATAGCTCAATTGGCAGAGCAGCCGACTGTTAATCGGCAGGTTATTGGTTCGAGTCCAATTGCGGGAGCTGCACCGGGTCCGCCCGGTGACTGCTCAGAGCGAAGGCCCCTCGGTCGACCGGGGGGCCTTCGTGTTGTCGTCGTCCGGTCCCCCGGCGTGACGTACGCGACACCGCCCGGCTTCCCCGGGCCCGACCGGATCCGACCGGTATCCGACCGTGCGGCCGGTTCCGGTCCCGCGGCCGGCTCCCGGGTCAGGCGGTCGCCTTCCGGTAGAGGTCGGCGACCCGCTGGTCGAAGGTGACGCTGTACGAGGTGCCGGGGGTTTCCCCGCCCTCCTGGTAGCCGCCGATCACGCCGATCACCGTGCCGTTCGCGGCGACCCACGGGCTGCCGCTGGTGCCGTCGGTGTAGCCGCCGCAGTCGAAGCGTTCCTGGGTGGCGCTCTGCGAGCTGGTCCGGGCGGCGCAGGTGATCGGCTCGTCGCTCTCGTTCGGGTAGCCGGTGACGGCGACGGACAGGCCGAAGCCCTGGCCGGTGCCGATCGGATTGCCGCCGACCGCGTCCTCGACCTGCCGGCCGTCGACCGTGCCCACCGTGACGAAGGCCACGTCGTACTCGGGGTCGTCGCCGGCCGCCCAGTGCGGGTCGACGGTGATCGCCTGTACCGGCCAAGTCCCGTACGGCGTGGACCCGTTGCGGTAGCCGGGGGTGAACACCAGACCGTCCAGCAGGCCGATCCGGCGGGACTGCACGCAGTGCGCCGCGGTGACCAGCAGATTGCGCCGGGGGCTGTGCACCACGCTCGCGGTGCAGGCGCGCGGGCCCTGGGCGGTGCGGATGGAGAGGGTGCCGATCCGGTCCCGGGCGGGGCTCTGCTGCGCGACCTCGGCGGTCGGCACCCCGTCCTGCCCGCCGCACGCGGTGCCGGCGGCCAGCAGCAGGGCGGCCAGCGCGGCCGTTCGTGCCGTGCGCGGGGGCCGCGGCGGGCGGGAGGCCATCGGGGCTCCGTCTCGTTCCTCGGGGCGGGCACCGGGGCCGTGCGTTCCGCCGTTCGTGAGGAAGATCTACCAGGCCGTGCCCGGCGGCGCCAGCGCCGCGTGTCGGGTCCGCCGCGGATCAGCCGGTGGCGCGGTCGTACAGGGCCTGGACGCGGTCGCCGAAGTAACTGCTGTACGAGGTGTCCGGGCTGCTGCCGCCCTCCTGGTAGCCGCCGATCACGCCGACCACGGTGCCGGTCCTGGTGGCCGGGTCGAAGTCGGTGACCCACGGGCTGCCGCTGGTGCCGCCGGTGTAGTCGGGGCAGTCGATCCGCAGCTGGGTGGGGCTCTGCCGGTCGGTGGTGTTGGAGCAGGTGATCGGGACGCCGCTGCTGCTCGGGTAGCCGGTGATCTTCACCGGGAGCCGGTAGCCGCGGTTGACGCCCAGTCGGTTGGCGCCGAGCACCTGCTGGACCTGGCGGCCGTCCTGTGCCTGGACGATCGCGAAGGCGACGTCCATGTCCGGGTCGGCGTGGTCGTTCCAGTCGTCGTCCACGGTGACGGCCAGCAGCGGCCAGACGCCGCTGGGGGTGTCGCCGTCGCGGTAGCCGGGGACGAAGACCAGATCGCCGCGCTGCCCGAGCCGCGGGTCCCAGACGCAGTGGGCGGCGGTGACGACGAGGTTGAGCCCGGCGCTGTCGACCACACTGGCGGTGCAGAAGTGGTCGCCGTCGGCGTTGCGGGTGAACACCGCGCCGACCAGGCCGTTGAGCACGGTGGGCCTGGCGGTGCGGGTGACCCCGGTGTGCCGGCCGGCCGCTCCCCTGAGCCGCTGCCGGTTCCAGCCGTGGCTGTCGACGGAGGAGGCGGTGGGAGGTGCCGAGGTGACGGTGGGGGTGCCCCCGCCCGGGCCCGCCGCGGTGGTGCAGCCGGCCGCGGCCAGCACCAGTGCGAGCGTCGCGGCCGCCGCCCCCGTCCCACGAATCGTCATCCGCCCAGGCTGCCCCGAACGGGTGCCCCGCCGCCACCCGGGCTGCGCCGCCCGGGAGGCGCGTACCGTCGCGCACCCAGCTGCGCCCCCGGCGCGCACCACGGGTGATCGACCGGCTATGCTGCCCGGGACGGCCTCGCTGGGGCCGTCTGCTGCTGCCGTGCCGACGACCGGCGCGTGCGGCGAACCGGGGCGGTAGCTCAGCCGGTTAGAGCAGGGGACTCATAATCCCTTGGTCGTGGGTTCGAGTCCCACCCGCCCCACCTTCTCGATGTGCGACGAGTGTCGTACGACCCTTCGCGGGCGGGCCGCCGAGCCGGCGCCCGCCGCCTTCCCACCGCCTGCGACGTCGCAGAGTCTAGGCCGCGGCCACCCCCTTCCCCGTGTGGCGCGCCGGAATTCACCCGCCCGTGGGCATCGGCCCGGGCCGTCCCCGACGGTCGTGCGCCGCCGCTCGGCGGCCGTTCCTTCCCCCTTCCCGTCGCCGCCGGGCGGCCGTCCGTTCCCCTGTTCCCGTCGCCGGTCCCTGGCGCGGTGCGGCAAAAAAGTGATATCACTTTGCCATCGGATGCGGATGCTCGCAGAAGGAGTCGCTCCCATGACCACACCGCCTTTCGCCGTCGAGGACGGCCCCGCGCTGGACCTCCCGGTCCCCAGGATCACCGAACGGGTCATCACCGGGGCGGCCGGCCTGCCGGTGCTCTGCGGCGCACTGTTCGGCCTGCTCGCCGGGGTCGGCTCGGTCATCGCCGGCGCGGCCCAACTGTCCTCGAAGACCAGCGGGTTGGGCATCGCCCTGGTGATCGCCGGGCCGCTGCTGCTGCTCGGCTCACTGCTGACGACGTTCGGGCTGACGGTGGTCTCGCCCGGTCAGGCCCGAGTGGTCCAGCTGCTCGGGCGCTACCGGGGCACCATCCGCGCCGAGGGCCTGACCTGGCTGAACCCGTTCACCAACCGCCGGCACATATCGCTGCGGATCCGCAACCACGAGACCGAGACCACCAAGGTCAACGACGCGGACGGCAACCCGATCGAGATCGCCGCCGTGGTGGTCTGGCAGGTCGAGGACACCGCGATGGCGCTCTTCGAGGTGGACGACTACGCCGACTTCGTCGCCATCCAGACCGAGACGGCCGTGCGGCACATCGCCACCAGCTACCCGTACGACGCCCACCACGAGGGCCAGTTGTCGCTGCGCGACGGTGCGGACGAGATCGCCCGCAAGCTCTCCGCCGAGATCTCCGCCCGGGTCGCCGCGGCCGGGGTGCGGGTCGTCGAGTCCCGGATCACCAGGCTCGCGTACGCTCCGGAGGTCGCCCAGGTGATGCTCCAGCGTCAGCAGGCCGGGGCCGTGGTGGCGGCGCGCAGGCTGATCGTCGAGGGCGCCGTCGGTATGGTCGAGGAGGCGCTGGAACGGCTCGCCGAACGCGATGTCGTGGAGCTGGACGAGGAGCGCAAGGCCGCCATGGTGAGCAACCTCCTGGTGGTGCTCTGCGGCGACCGCGGCACCCAGCCCGTCGTGAACACGGGCTCCCTCTACCAGTAAGGCGAGGCCTTGGCGACGGAACGGAAGAAGCTCCTGTTGCGACTGGACCCTTCAGTTCACGACGCGCTCGCCCGATGGGCCGCGGACGACCTGCGCAGCACCAACGCGCAGATCGAGTTCCTGCTCCGCCGCGCCCTCACCGACGCGGGGCGGATGCCCGGCGGCGCGGCCCGGCTTCCCCGGCGCGGACGCCCGCCCAAGGAGGACCCGGAGAGCGGCGGTCCCGGCGGGGACTGACCGCGGCGGCCCGGGCCACCCGCAGATCCTCCAGATCCTGGGAGAACGAGATGGACCTGCCTGCCAACCTGCCCGAGAAGCTGTACCTGCTCGCCCACGACCCGCGGCGCGGGCGGACCACCCAGCACTCCTCGCTCAACCTGCTGCTGCAGGCGGCGGCGCTGACCGAGCTGTTGCGCCGGGGCCTGCTGTACGAGGAGGGCCGCAAGGCCGTCGCCCGGGTCCGCGGCGGCGCCGCCGAGGACGGCCTCGACCCGTACAGTGCCGACCTGTTGGGCCGGATCAGGGCCACCCGGCCGCACAGCTGGAGCTCGTGGGTCGGCCGCGCCAGGAGCACCGGGCGCGACCAGCCGATCCGCCGGGTCCGGGACGGCCTGGCGGAATCCGGCCTGATCACCCTCCGGCCGCACCGGGTGGCCGGCCTGTTCCCGGTGACCCTGGTCACCGTGCACGACCCCGGGGTCCGCAAGGCGCTGGAGGCCCGCGTCGCCGGGGCGCTGACGGGCCCGTTCAGCCGGGTCGACCCGGCCGACGCGGCGCTGACCGCCCTGGTGGCGGCGGGGAAGCTCCGTACGGTGCTCGGCTCCAGGGAGCGCCGGGAGCACCGCGGCCGGATCGCGAAGCTGGCCCCGGCGGCCGGCCCGGTCCCGCGCGCGCTCGGTACCGCCCTGGCCTGGCGGACGGCGGGCCACGCCGCGGAGAGCGCGGCCCTGGGCTGACGGACCGTCCACGGGGGTGACGGTCCGTCCGCGGAGCCGCGGAGCCCGGTCGCCCGTCCGGCGGCCGGGCTCCCGGCCGTCCGGGCCCGTAAGCTGGCCGGATGCTCGAACCCGCCCTGCTGCCGACCCCGCTGGTGGACTGCGCCGACGAGGCCTTCGCCCGGGCCGGGGTGGAGCTGCGGCTGAAGCGGGACGACCTGCTGCACCCGACCGTCCCCGGCAACAAGTGGCGCAAGCTGGCGCCCAACCTGGCCGCCGCCGTGGAGCAGGGCCACACCCGGCTGCTGACCTTCGGCGGCGCCTACTCGACCCACCTGCGGGCCGTCGCGGCCGCCGCCGGGGCGCTCGGGCTGGAGAGCGTCGGGCTGGTGCGCGGCGAGGAACTGGCCGACCGGCCGCGCAACTGGTCCCTGCGGGCCGCCGAGGCGGCCGGGATGCGGCTGGAGTTCCTGACCCGGGCCGAGTACCGGGAGGCCACCGGCCGGGCCGAGGGGGAGCACGGCACGGACGCGCCGCTCCGTCGCTGGGGCCGCTGCTTGGTGCTCCCGGAGGGCGGCTCCAACGCCCTGGCCGCCGTCGGCGCGGCCGCGATCCCGGCCGAACTGCCCGGTCTCGGCGAGCGGGACGTGGTCTGCTGCCCGGTCGGCACCGGCGGCACCCTGGCCGGTATCGCGGCCGGTCTGCCGGCGGGCGCGCGGGCGCTCGGGGTGGCCGTGCTGCGCGGCGGCGAGGGCTACCTGGAGGCGGAGGTCGCCCGGCTGCACCGGGCCGCCTACGGGCGCGGGTTCGGCAACTGGCGGATCGACCACGGGCACCACGGCGGCGGCTACGGCAGGGTCCCGGCCGAGCTGGCCGACTTCGCCGAGCGGTTCGAGCGCCGCCACGGGATCGCGCTGGAGCGCCGTTACGTCGCCAAGCTGCTCGCCGCGCTGGCGGACCTGGCGGGGGCGGGCGCCTTCCCCCGCGGCACCCGCCTCACCGCCGTCGTCACCGGGCTGCCGGACCCGCAGTAGCGACCGGTCGGCTCGTGGCCCACGGTCCGCGGCCCACGGTCGGCAGTCGGCCGGTCAGCCGAAGGTCAGGTTGGCGCACGGGTCGGTGTCGGCGTTGCGGGTGTTCTCCGCTATGCCGGTGGGGACGCCGCCCGGCACACCGCTCGGGACACCGCCCGGGGTGCTGCCGGGGGTGGCTCCCGCCGCGGCACCGGCCGGGGCACCGGGCTCCGGACTCGGGGCGGCCACCGTGTCGATCCGGGTGCCGGCCGCGCGGAAGTCGGCGCCGAGGGTGACGGTGATCGCCTCCGAGCCGGGCTCCTCGACCGCCCTGGCGCCGGGGAAGAGCGCCACGACCTGGTCGGCGGTGGCCTTCAGCGCGGGGTCGTAGGAGACCTGGGTGGCCTGGTGGCCGGGGGTGTTCTGGCCGAGCGCGACGTTGCGGAAGCCGCGCGCCTTGAGCGTCTCGGCGCCGGAGCCGGCCAGGCCGGGCGTGCCGACCCCGTTGACCACGGTGATCGGCGCCGCGCTCTGCTCCGGGGTGAGCGGGGCGAGCGGGGTGCCGGGGGCGGTGCCCGGGTCGGCGCCGGGGGAGGCGGTCACCTGGCCCGTCCCGGAGGTGCTCTGCCCGTCCAGGGTGCGGTCCTCGCGCAGCAGCTTCCAGAGGGCGTCGGCGTCCGGCTGCACCAGCCGTATTCGGTCGCCGGCGAAGCGCCAGGGCGCGGTGACGAAGGAGACGTCGGAGAGCTTGATGTCCTGGATCGAACGGGCGAAGTCCACCAGCTTCATCGCGGTGCCCAGCCCCTCGTCCACGGTGAGCGACTTGGTGGCCGCGTCGGCCAGCGGCAGCAGGGTGGGCAGTGAGAAGCCCTGGCCCTGGACCTTCTTGATCATCGAGGAGAGGAAGGCCTGCTGACGCTTCATCCGACCGATGTCGGAGTTGTCGCCGATCCCGTGGCGCGTCCGCAGGTAGTCCACCGCGGACTGTCCGGAGAGCTTCTGGAGGCCCTTCTTGAGGTGTATGCCGTACTGGTTGACGTCGTTGGGCACGCAGGCCTCCACGCCGCCCACGGCGTCGGACATCGCGGCCGCGCCCTTGAAGTCGACCACGACGGTGTGGTCGATCCGCAGCCCGGTGAGCTTCTCCACGGTGTTCTGGGTGCAGGCCGGGTTGCCCTTCTCGGCGAGGCCCACGGTGAAGGCGGAGTTGAACATCTGGTCGGTCTTCGGCGTCGTCCAGGTGCCGTTCGGCAGCTTGCAGGACGGGATGGTGACCAGGGTGTCGCGGGGGATCGAGACGCCGACGGCGTGCTTGTGGTCGGCGTAGACGTGCACCAGGATCGCGGTGTCCGAGTGGCCGACGCCCTCGTCGCCGCCGCCCAGCGAGTCGTTGCCCTCGTCGCGGGTGTCCGAGCCGAGCAGCAGCACGTTGACCGGGACGGAGGCGCCCGGGCTGGCCGGGACGGGGGCCGGCGGGCGCTCGGTGGCGACGCCGCCGGAGTCGAAGGTGGTGATGTTGTTGTCCAGCCGGTGGTAGAACCAGGCTCCGGCGCCCACGACCGACAGCACCAGTACGGCGGCCAGGCCGATGGCGGTCCGCAGGTAGCGGCGCCGACGCGTACTGCTGCTCATCCTCCGTGCCCCCCGTCTTCAGGTCTCTCGCGTTCGATGTTCGAACGTTAGACGTTCCGGGAGGCTGTTCGGTTACCCCCCTGGGGCCCGCGGAAGGCCCCCGGGTCCTGTGATGCTGGTCACGCGCCGGGGCCGGAGGCGCCCGCGAGCATCCGCCGGAGCAGGTCGCGCAGCGCCGTCCGCTCGTCCGGGCCGAGCGCGGCCAGTGGCTCGCGGGCGAAGTTCAGCGACTCGCGCAGTTCCTCGGAGGCGGCCGAGCCGGTGCCGGTGGCGGCGACCAGCTTGACCCGGCGGTCGTGCCGGTCGGCCTCGCGGGTCACGAAGCCGCGGGATTCGAGCCGGTCGACGATGCCGGTGATGTTGGAGGGCTCGCAGCTGAGCGTCTGGGCGATCTGGCGCATCGGCATCGGGCCGCGCCGCAGCAGCGCGAGCACCTTGGCCTGGGCGCCGGTGAGCGAGCGGGCGGCGGCGGCCTCCTCGTACTCGCGGTGGAACAGTGCGACCAGGTTGGCCATCAGGTCGACGACCTCGCGGGTGATCTCGTCGGGCTGCGGCGCGGCGTCCTGGATCGACTGGGTGTCCATGGTCGACAGTCTACCTGAAAAGTTGACAACGTGAACCTTTCATGCCCATCGTTACTTCAGTTGCTCAACCTTTCAGGTGCCGAAACCACACCTGAACCACACCTGAACCCGCAGCCGAACCGCAAGGAGCGCCCCCCATGGCAGAGCAGGCCGCCGCCCCCGCGACCGCCCGTGAATGGCACCTCGCCGCCCGCCCGCAGGGCTGGCCGGTGCCGACCGACTTCGCCCTGGTCGAGGCCCCGGTCCGGACCCCCGGCCCGGGCGAGATCCTGGTCCGCAACGCCTACCTCTCGGTGGACCCGTACATGAGGGGCCGGATGAACGACGTGAAGTCGTACGTCCCGCCGTTCCAGCTGGGCCGGGCCATGGACGGCGGTGCGGTCGGCTACGTCGTCGCCTCCGGGGCCGAGGGCTTCGCCCCGGGCGACGCGGTGCTGCACGGGCTCGGCTGGCGCGAGTACGCGACCCTGGACGCCGGGCGCGCGGTCAAGGTCGACCCGGCCGCCGCCCCGCTCTCCGCCTACCTCGGCGTGCTCGGCATGCCCGGCCTGACCGCCTACGCCGGCCTGCTCGCCGTCGGCGCCCTGAAGGAGGGCGACAAGGTCTTCGTCTCCGGCGCGGCCGGCGCGGTCGGCTCGCTGGTCGGGCAGATCGCCAGGCTCAAGGGCGCCTCGCTGGTGGTCGGTTCGGCCGGCTCGGCGCAGAAGGTGGCCAGGCTGGTGGACGAGTACGGCTTCGACGCGGCCTTCAACTACAAGGACGCCCCGGTCGCCGAGCAGCTCGCCGAGGCCGCCCCGGACGGCATCGACCTCTACTTCGACAACGTCGGCGGCGACCACCTGGAGGCCGCGATCGGCGCGCTGAACGTGCACGGCCGCGCGGTGCTCTGCGGTGCCATCGCCCAGTACAACGACACCGCCGCACCCGCCGCCCCGCGCAACCTCGCGCTCGCCATCGGCAAGCGGCTGCGCCTGGAGGGCATGCTGGTGGGCGACCACGCCGGGCTCCAGCCGCAGTTCGTCGCGGAGGTGGCCGGCTGGCTGAAGTCCGGTGAACTGCGCACCGAGGAGACAGTGGTGGACGGTTTCGAGAACGCCGCCGAGGCCTTCCTCGATCTGCTGCGCGGCGTCAACACCGGCAAGATGGTCGTCCGCCTGGACAGCTGACGCTCCGTCAGGTCCCCGGACCGCCCCGTCGCCCGCACCGGGCGGCGGGGCGGTCGGGCATCGGCGGTGCGCGCTCGGGCGCGGGCGGCGCGGCCGCACTACCGCATTCCGGCCGGATCCGAAAGTGCGTCATCCATCCTGCGGCGCCGCGCGGTACGGTGGTCCCGCCGGCGATGGGGCCGTTCGGGGGAGAGATCCGGCCGAGGGGTAGACCTCGTTGAGGATTCGACTAGCATTGAGCGAAAGCCTGTCCGTTTTGCTCAATTTAGTAGCTTAATGTCGGCTAACGTGAGTAACTGCGGATCAACTGCAGGCACGAGGCAGCTGGGGAAGGCGACCCTCGTCCACAGCCTGGAGGTCCCGGTGACGACACGTGGAGTTCTGTACATCCACACCGCGCCCCGCGCGCTGTGCCCGCACGTCGAGTGGGCCGTCGCGGGGGTGCTCGGTGTGCGGGTGAGCCTGGACTGGATCCGCCAGCCGGCCGCACCCGGGCACTGGCGTGCCGAGCTCTCCTGGCAGGGGGAGCCCGGTACGGCTTCGAAGCTCGCCTCCGCGCTGCGCGGCTGGCAGCTGATGCGGTACGAGGTGACCAGCGAGCCCTGCGCCACGGCGGAGGGGGAGCGGTACAGCAGCACGCCCTCGCTCGGCATCTTCCACGCCGTCACGGGCATCCACGGCGACATCCTGATCCCCGAGGACCGATTGCGCGCCGTCCTGCTGCGCGCCCGCAGCGAGGGGGCCGACCTGGAGGCCGAGATCGCCCGGCTGCTCGGCAAGCCCTGGGACGACGAGCTGGAGCCGTTCCGGTACGCGGGCGAGGGCGCGCCGGTGCGCTGGCTGCACCAGGTGGTCTGAGGCCGCCCCGCACGGACCGGGGCCCGGCACGGACCGGCCCGCACGGACCGGACGGACACGACGAAGGGGCCGGCGCTCGAGGAGAGCGCCGGCCCCTTCGTCACGGGCGTCAGCGGGTGCGGAAGGCCAGCACCACGTTGTGGCCGCCGAAGCCGAACGAGTTGTTCAGCGCGGCGATCCGGCCCTCGGGCAGCTTGCGGGCCTCGTCGCGGACGATGTCGGCGTCCACGTCGTCGTCCAGCTCGTCCACGTTGATGGTCGGCGGGGCGATCCGGTGGTACAGCGCCAGCACGGTGGCGACGGTCTCGATGCCGCCGGCGCCGCCCAGCAGGTGTCCGGTCATCGACTTGGTGGCCGAGACCGCGATGTGGTCGAGGTCGTCGCCCAGCTCCTTGCGCAGCGCCTTCAGCTCGGCGGTGTCGCCCTGGGGGGTCGAGGTGGCGTGCGCGTTGACGTGCACGATCTCGGCCTTGTCCAGCTCGTTGCGCTCGAACAGGTCGGCCAGCGCGCGGGCCACGCCGGCGCCGGTCGGCTCGGGCTGGGCGATGTGGTGGGCGTCCGAGGACAGGCCCTGGCCCACGGCCTCGCAGTAGATCCGGGCGCCGCGCGCCTCGGCGTGCTCGACCGACTCCAGCACGACCACGCCGGCACCCTCGCCCAGGACGAAGCCGTCGCGGGCCTTGTCGTAGGGGCGGGACGCGCGCTGCGGGTCGTCGTTCTTCTTGGACATCGCCATCATGTTGGCGAACGCGGCGATCGGCAGCGGGTGGATCGCCGCCTCGGTGCCGCCGGCCACCACGACGTCGGCGCGGCCGGTACGGATCATCTCGATCGCGTAGCCGATCGCCTCGGCGCCGGAGGCACAGGCGGAGACGGGGGTGTGCACGCCCGCGCGGGCGCCGACCTCCAGACCGACGTTGGCCGCCGGGGAGTTGGGCATCAGCATCGGGACGGTGTGCGGGGAGACCTTGCGGGCGCCCTTCTCCTTCAGCACGTCGTACTGGTCGAGGAGCGTGGTCACGCCGCCGATGCCGGAGGCGATCACGGCGCCCAGGCGCTCGGGGGCGAGCTTGGAGGACTCGTCGGTGGCGGGGGTCTCGTAGCCGGCGTCGGCCCAGGCCTCGCGGGCGGCGATCAGCGCGAACTGGGCCGAGCGGTCCAGCTTGCGGGCCAGCGGGCGGGGCAGGATCTCGCCCGGCTCGACGGCGGTCCTCGCCGCGATCTTCACCGGCAGGTCCTCGGCCCACTCCTCGGTCAGGGCCGCCACGCCGGACCTGCCGGCGACCAGGTTCTCCCAGGTGCTGGCGGCGTCGGCGCCCAGCGGCGTGAAGGCGCCGATACCCGTGACGACCACGGTGCGGTTTTCAGCGGTCACTGGTTTCTTCTTCTCTCACGTGTGCGGGGGGTCGGCGGCGTGCCGAGGAAGGGCCCGGCCGGGCGCCCCGAGTGGGGGCGTCCCGGCCGGCGGGGTCGGCCAGGCTCGACGAGCCCGGCCGACCGGTCAGCCTTCGCCGGCGTACGGGACGCCGGACGGGCTGGCCGAGTCGAACTGGTCGACCGATCAGGCGTTGAGGATGTAGTTCACCGCGTCGCCGACGGTCTTCAGGTTCTTGACCTCGTCGTCCGGGATCTTGACGTCGAAGCGCTCCTCGGCGGCCACGACGACCTCGACCATGGACAGCGAGTCGACGTCCAGGTCGTCGGTGAAGGACTTGTCGAGCTGGACGTCCTCGGTCGGGATGCCGGCGATCTCGTTGACGATCTCGGCGAGACCTTCCAGGACCTCTTCCTGGGTAGCCATACTGGCTGCTCCTCTACGGTGTTGAGCGTGTCCGGCCGGCGGCCGGGCACAGGCTTGTGAATTGGGCGAATGCGCCTAGGGGAGAGTAACGACTGCTGCGGCGTACACGAGACCCGCCCCGAACCCGATGATCAGGGCCAGGTCCCCGCTGTGGGCCTCACCGCTCTCCAGCATGCGTTCCATCGCCAGCGGGATGGAGGCCGCGGAAGTATTGCCGGTCTCGGCGATGTCGCGGGCGACGGGTACCGACTCCGGCAGCTTGAGCGCCTTGATCATGGCATCCGTGATCCGCATGTTGGCCTGGTGGGGGATGAACGCGCCGAGCTGGTCGGCGGTGATCCCGGCGGCGTCCAGCGCCTGCTGGGCCACCTTGGCCATCTCCCAGACCGCCCAGCGGAAGACCGGCTGGCCGTCCATCCTCAGGGCCGGCCACTTGGTCTCCTCGCCCGCGCCGTTGATCGCGTCGGACTTGGCGAAGGCGGTGTCCCAGGCCTGGGTCTGGGTGATGAGGTCGGCCTGCGAGCCGTCCGAGCCCCAGATCAGCTTGCCGATGCCGGGGGTGTCCGACGGGCCGACGATCGCGGCGCCGGCGCCGTCACCGAAGATGAAGGCGGTGGAGCGGTCCGACTGGTCGGTCAGGTCGCTGAGCCGCTCGACGCCGATGACCAGCACGTACTCGGCGTTGCCGCCGCGGATCATGCCGTCGGCCAGGCCCAGGCCGTAGCCGAAGCCGGCACAGGCGGCCGAGATGTCGAAGGCCGGGGCGTTGCCGCAGCCGAGCCGCTCGGAGATCTCGGTGGCGATCGCGGGGGTCTGCTTGAGGTGCGAGACGGTCGAGACGATCACGCCGCCGATCTGCTCGGCGGAGATCCCGGCCTGGGCGATGGCCTTGCCGGCCGCCTGGACCGACATCTCGGCGACGGACTCCTCCGGGCCGGCCCAGCGGCGCTCGGCGATCCCGCTGCGGGTGCGGATCCACTCGTCCGAGGAATCGATCCACTCCAGGACCTCGGAGTTGGGGATCACCCGGACCGGGCGGTAGCCGCCGACGCCGAGGATGCGCGAGTACTGCGCGCCGCTCACCGGACGGATCTGG
Organism: Kitasatospora sp. NPDC058048; assembly: GCF_042885555.1. Lineage (NCBI taxonomy): Bacteria > Bacillati > Actinomycetota > Actinomycetes > Kitasatosporales > Streptomycetaceae > Kitasatospora > Kitasatospora sp. NPDC058048. The sequence goes on from NZ_JBHVRT010000032.1 coordinate 109,811, forward strand.
GGCTTGGTCATGCCTGGGTCTCCTGCTCCTGACCGCCGTGCTCCGCAACGAGCTCGCGGGCCTTGTCCAGATCGGCGGGGGTCTTGAGGGCGAGCGTGGCCACACCCTTGAGGTTGCGCTTGAGCAGTCCGGTGAGGGTGCCGGCGGGGGACAGCTCGATCACGGCCGTCGCACCCAGCTGCCCGAGGGTCTCCATGCAGAGGTCCCAGCGGACGGGGTTGGAGACCTGCGACACCAGGCGCGCGAGCACCTCGGCACCGGTGTCCACGACCGCGCCGTCCTTGTTGGAGACGTAGCGGACCAGCGGGTCGGCCGCGGTCAGCGTCGGAGCCAGCTGGGCCAGCCGCTCGACGCCCGGGGCCATGTGCTCGGTGTGGAAGGCGCCGGCCACCTTGAGGGCGATCAGCTTGGCGCGGGCCGGCGGGTCCGCCTTCAGCGCCTCCAGCTGGTCCAGCGTGCCGGCGGCGACGATCTGGCCGCCGCCGTTGTTGTTGGCCGGGGTCAGACCGTGCTCGGCCAGCTTCGCCGCGACCTCCTCCGGATCGCCGCCGAGCACGGCGAGCATGCCGGTCTCGGTGACGGCGGCGGCCTCGGCCATGGCCCGGCCGCGCTCACGCACGAAGGTCAGCGCGTCGTGGGCGCCGAGCACCCCGGCGCCGGCGGCGGCGGTGATCTCACCGACGCTGTGACCGGCCACGGCACCGACCAGCTTGCGGGCGGCGTCCTCGTCCGGGAACAGCTCCCGGGCGGTCACCAGACCCGCCGCGACCAGCAGCGGCTGGGCGACGGCGGTGTCCTTGATCTCCTCGGCGGACGCCTCGGTACCGGCGTGCACCAGGTCGAGCCCGGCGACCTCCGACCAGCCGCGGAGGCGGTCGGCGACGCCGTCGAGCTCCAGCCAGGGGCTGAGGAAACCGGGGGACTGAGCACCCTGTCCAGGGGCGACGATTACGAGCACGGTTCAACCCTCTCTCGCCAGGCGCCCAGGGGCGGGTAGGCGACGGTAACGAAGAAAACCATCCGTGATTGTGCGGTTCCTACACTCCGGCTCAGCCGGGCTCCCCGACGGCGCCCAACCGGCCGAGGGCCAGTGCGATCCGCAGGGTGAACGCCGAACGTACGTCGGAGGGGGCGTACCCCGTGACGTCAGTCACACGTCGCAGCCGGTAGCGCACCGTGTTGGGGTGGACAAAGAGCATCCGGGCCGCGCCCTCCAGAGAGGAGGCCTGCTCCAGGTAGACGCTCAGGGTCTCCAGCAGGGCGGACCCGGCCTCGTCCAGCGGTGTGTAGATCTCCTCCACCAGCTGACGGCGCGCGGCCTGGTCGCCGGCCAGTGCCCGCTCGGGCAGCAGATCGTCGGCCAGCACCGGGCGGGGGGCGTCCGGCCAGGCGGCGCAGGCCCGCAGGCCGGCCGCGGCGGCGTGGGCCGAGCGGGTCGCGGAGAGCAGGTCGGGCACGGTCGGGCCGACCACCACCGGGCCCGGCGCGAACTGGCCGATCAGCGCCCGGGCCGCGTGCACCGGCTCCTTCTCGCCGCCGACCACGACCACCAGGCGCTTGCCCAGAACCCCGGTCAGCACGTTCAGCTTGGCGTACCGGGCGGCCCGGCGGATCGCCTCGACCACCAGCTCGCTGTCGCCGTCCGGCGCGCTGCCCATCACCACCCGGACCTGGCTGGGCTGGCCCCAGCCGAGCGCGGCGGCGCGGGAGAGCACACCCTCGTCGGCGTCGCCGGACAGCAGAGAGTTGACCACCAGCGCCTCCAGCCGGGCGTCCCAGGCGCCGCGCGCCTCGGCGGCCTGGGCGTACACCTGGGCGGTCGCGAAGGCGATCTCCCGGGCGTAGACCAGCACCGACTCGCGCATGTCCGCCTCGTCGCCGGGGGCGGCCACCTCCTCGATGGCCTCCTCCATCACCTCGATCGTGGTGCGGATCAGCTCGACGGTCTGGCGCAGGGTGATCGCCCGGGTCAGCTCGCGCGGAGCGGTGCCGAAGACGTCGGTGGAGATCGCCTGGGCGGTGTCGGGGTGGCGGTACCACTCGGTGAAGGCGGCGATGCCGGCCTGGGCGACCAGGCCGATCCAGGAGCGGTGCTCCGGCGGCATCCGCCGGTACCAGCCGAGCTGGTCGTCCATCCGCGAGATCGCGGCGGTGGCCAGCTTGCCGGAGGACTTCTCCAGCCGCTTGAGCGTCGCCGCCCGGCGCTCGGCGCGCTCGGCGGCGTTTCTGCGCTCCTGGGCGGTCAGGCGGGGCGCCGCACGGCCGGGGCGGTCACGGGCCGACCGGGCGGCCGGGCCCTTTCCGGCGGGGTCGGGTGCGGGGCTGGGACTGGGTTCGCTCTTGGAGTTCGCGGAGGCGGCTGGCACAAGGACAAGACTGCCTCACGCGAGTGACTGCTCGTGCACACCCCCCCCGGCACGGTGGCGCGGTGGCAGGAGTCACACCCGTGGGCCCAGCCACTACGGTGGGTGCGTGACCGAAGCCCCCGACCGCCCCCGTGCCGACCTGCGCCGCACCGCCGAGCGCTACCGCTCCGTCCCGGCCGAGGGCGTCGAGACCAGGCACGCGTTCTCCTTCTCCGGCCACTACGACCCGAAGAACACCCACTTCGGGGCGCTGCTCGCGTGCAACGAGGAACTCCTCGCCCCCGGCGCCGGATTCGAGGAGCACAAGCACCGCGACACCGAGATCCTCACCTGGGTGCTGGAGGGCGCGCTCGCCCACCGGGACTCGCACGGCCACAGCGGGGTGGTCCGACCCGGGATGGTCCAGCACCTCAGCGCCGGTTCCGGGGTCACCCACACCGAGCGCAACGTCGGCGGCGCCACCGGGCCGGTCCGCTTCGTCCAGATGTGGCTCCAGCCGGACGAGTTCGACGCGCCCCCCGCCTACGGCCTGCGCAAGGTGGAACCGGCGGACGGCGGGTTGACGCTGCTCGCCTCCGGGCTGGAGCGGGACGCCGGGACGGACGCCCTGCGGCTGCGCCGCGGCGACGCCGCGCTCTGGCTGGCCACCGCCGGGCCGTGGCAGCCGCTGCCGTCACTGCCCGAGGCGCCCTGGCGGTACGCCCACCTGACCGCCGGCTCGCTGGGCTACCGGACCGTCCCCGGACCCAAGGGCGGCGGGCGTTCGATGGTTCCGGGCGACAGCGTGCGGATCACCGGCGAGGCCTTCGCCGACCCGGCGGCGGGGGAGACCGGAGCCGAGCTCCTGCTCTGGGAGATGCACTCGCCGGTCTCCTACGGGTAGGGGCGTGTCCGACAGTTCCCGCCGGGTGCGCGGCGAATGGTCGGACACGCCCCAGCGGCTCAGCGCTTCGGGAGCTCTTCGAGCACCGCGTCGGAGAAGGCCGGCCAGGCCTCGACCGCCCACGGCCCGAAGTCCCGGTCGGTGAGCGCGACGCAGGCGGCGCCGGCCTGCGGGTCGACCCACAGGAAGGTGCCGGACTGGCCGAAGTGCCCGAAGGTTCCGGGGGAGTTGGCGGCGCCGGTCCAGTGCGGGCTCTTGCCGTCGCGGATCTCGAAGCCGAGGCCCCAGTCGTTCGGGCGCTGGTGGCCGTAGCCGGGCAGCACGCCGCTGGTGCCGGGGAAGGCGACCTCGCGGGTGGCCTGCCGGAGCGTGGACGGGTCCAGCAGCTTGGGTGCCTGCAGCTCGGCGGCGAACCGGGCGAGGTCGGCGACGGTGGACAGGCCGCCGGCGCCGGCCGGGGACTTGTGCGCGGTGTTGATCAGGGTGTCCGTCATGCCCAGCGGCTCGAACACCGCCTCGGCGGCGTAGCGGGAGAACTCGATCCCGGCGGCCTCGGACAGCGTCCGGGCCAGCACGTCGAAGCCCGCGTTGGAGTAGAGCCGACGGTTGCCGGGCTCGGCGAACAACCGGTGCTCGTCGAAGCCCAGGCCGGAGGTGTGCGCGAGCAGGTGGCGGACGGTCGAGCCGGCCGGACCGGCCGGGTCGTCCAGCTCGAAGACGCCCTCCTCGACGGCGACCAGCGCCGCGTACGAGGTGAGCAGCTTGGTCACCGAGGCGAGCGGGAACAGGTGCTGCTGCGGCCCGTGCGCGCCCAGGACCGCGCCGTCCGCCCCCCGGACCACCACCGCCGCGGCATGGGGCACCGGCCAGTTCTCGATCATCCGCAAGCTCTCCATGGGATCCGACTGTAGTCGCCGGGAAATTTCGCGGAGAAGGTGGTGGTGGAGCCACCCGGGTGTCGGGCTTGCTTGGAGTGCACTCCAACTCGGTAGCGTCGTTCACGTCGTACAGGACAGGGGGAAACGAGCGATGGCCGCACCCGCACGCATCGAGATCGACCTGCGCAGCTGCTCCGAGGTGTTCAGCCGCCCCGTCGGGGATCCGGACCCGAGGCCGAGGCACACCATCAGCGAGGTCGCCGCGGCGAGCGGGCTGACCACCCACACCCTGCGCTGGTACGAGCGGATCGGCCTGCTGGACCCGGTCGACCGGGCGGCGGGCGGCCAGCGCCGCTATTCCGACGCCGATCTGCACCGGCTGGCCTTCCTGGGCCGGCTGCGGCTGACCGGCATGTCGGTGGCGGACATGCTCAAGTACGTGGACATGGCCCGCCAGGGCGAGCAGACCTACGGGGAGCGGCGGCTGCTCCTGGAGGCCCAGCGCGAGGAGGTCCGACAGCGGATCGTGGACCTCCAGGCCACCCTCGCCGTCCTCGACTACAAGATCGATCTCTATGCCGGGAAGGTCGCCGGTGGCGCCGGTATCCCGGCCACGTGCCAGAACATCCATGTAGAGGAAGAGCAGAGCGCATGACTCAGACCGTCCTTCCCACCGTCGAACTCGGCACCGGCGGCCCGCTGGTGGGCGTCCAGGGCCTCGGCTGCATGGGCATGAGCGAGTTCTACGGCCCCACCGACACCGGCGAGGCGCTCGCCACCCTGGACGCCGCGCTGGCGACCGGTGTCACCCTCTTCGACACCGCCGACATGTACGGCTCCGGCCGCAACGAGGAGCTGATCGGCCCCTTCGTCCGGGCCAACCGGGACCAGGTGGTGCTCGCCACCAAGTTCTCCATCCTGCGCTCCGAGGAGGACGGCGCGGTCCGCGGCATCAGCAACGACCCGGCGTACATCCGGACCGCGGTGGACGCCTCGCTGCGCCGCCTCGGCACGGACGTGATCGACCTGTACTACATGCACCGCCGCGACCCGGCCGTGCCGCTGGCCGACTCGGTCGGTGCCATGGCCGAGCTGGTGCGGGCCGGCAAGGTGCGCCACCTCGGCCTGTCCGAGGTGACCGGGGCGGAGCTGCGCGAGGCGCACGCGATCCATCCGATCGCCGCGCTCCAGTCCGAGTGGTCGGTGTTCGCCCGCGACGTCGAGCGCACGGCGGTCCCGGCCGCGGCGGAGCTGGGCGTCGCCTTCGTGCCGTACTCGCCGCTCGGGCGGGGCTTCCTGACCGGCGCCTTCCAGGACGCCAAGGAGCTCTCGGCGGACGACTACCGCCGTTCCCACCCGCGCTACACCGGCGACAACGCGGCCGCCAACGCCGAACTGCTCGACCCGCTGCGGAAGATTGCGGCGGCCCGCGGCGTGACGCTCGCCCAGGTCGCACTGGCCTGGGTGCACCAGCAGGCCGAGGTGCACGGGCTGGCCGTCGTGCCGATCCCGGGCACCCGCAGGCGCGGCCGGCTCGCCGAGAACACCGCGGCGGCGACGCTGCGGCTGACCGCCGAGGAGCTGGCGCTGCTGGAGCCGGTGGCCGGCCGGGTGGCGGGGAACCGCTACGCGGACATGAGCTCCACCTCGGCGGCGCGCGAGTAGCGGGACCGGCGGCCCGGGGGAGCCGGTGCGGGCTCCCCCGGGCCGCCGGGGCGGTGGCGGGGTCAGACCGGGCGGCCCATCCGG
>NZ_JBHVRT010000033.1:0-112629 GCF_042885555.1 Kitasatospora sp. NPDC058048
GCGGCGTTGACGGCGGAGCGGTTCGTGGCGAGTCCGTTGGGTGCGGCGGGCGAGAGGATGTACCGGACGGGTGACCTGGGGCGTTGGCGTGCCGACGGGGTGTTGGAGTATGTGGGGCGGGCGGACGACCAGGTGAAGATCCGGGGGTTCCGGGTCGAGCCGGGGGAGATCGCGGCGGTGCTGCAGGCGCACGAGGCGGTGGCGCAGGCGGCGGTGGTGGCGCGGGAGGACCGTGCGGGGGACAGGCGTCTGGTCGGCTATGTGGTGCCGGTCGCCGGCCAGGTGGTCGATCCGGAGGAGCTGAGGGGTTTCGCCACGGGGCGTCTGCCGCGGCACATGGTCCCGTCGGCGCTGGTGTTGCTGGAGGCGCTGCCGATCACGCCGAACGGCAAGCTGGACCAGCGGGCCCTGCCCGCACCCGCAGCCGTCACCGCCGACCAGGGCGGACGGAGCCCGCGCTCGGTGCAGGAGGAACTGCTCTGCGGCCTGTTTGCCGAGCTCCTCGGTGTTCCGTCGGTGAGCATCGACGACGACTTCTTCGCCCTGGGCGGCCACTCGCTCCTGGCGGCCCGGTTGATCAGCCGGATCCGCAGTACCTTCGATGCCGAGCTCGGGATCCGTGACCTGTTCGACGCCTCCACGGTCGTGGGCGTCGCGGAGAAGCTGAAGGACGGCCGCCCGGCACGTCCGGCGCTGGTCGCGGGCCCGCGGCCGGAGGTGCTGCCGCTGTCGTTCGCCCAGCAGCGGTTGTGGTTCCTCGACCAGCTCGAAGGGGCCTCCGCCACCTACAACAGCCCCTTCGCGTTCCGTCTGCACGGTGCGGTGGACGTCGAGGCTCTGCGTGCGGCGGTCGGTGACGTGGTCGGCCGGCACGAGGCCCTGCGCACGGTCTACCCGACGGTCGACGGTCAGCCCCGCCAGCTGGTCCTGCCCGCCGGCGATGCCCGGGTTCCGTTCACGGTCGAGCCGTGCGCGGAGGAGGAGCTGGCGGAGCGGATCTCCGCCGAGGCTTTCGCCACCTTCGGCCTCGCCGCCGAACTTCCGCTGCGGGTGGTGCTGTTCAACCTCGGCGAGGACGAATCGGTCCTGGTGCTGACCTTGCACCACATCGCGAGTGACGGTTGGTCCTCCGGTCCGCTCTGGTCGGGCATCGCCTCGGCCTACCAGGCCCGGCTGGCCGGTTCCGCGCCGGTCTGGGAGCCGCTGGCCGTTCAGTACGCGGACTACGCACTGTGGCAGCACAACCAGCTCGGCGACGCCATGGATCAGCAGCTCGCCTACTGGGCGGAGGCGTTGAAGGGCTCGCCGCAGGAGCTGGCTCTGCCCTTCGACCGCCCCCGCCCCGCCGCCGCTTCGCATGACGGCGAGCTGCTGGAGTTCGGGCTGGATGCCGAACTGCATGCCGAGCTGGAGGGGTTGGCTCGCCGCCATGGGGTCACTCTGTTCATGGTGCTGCATGCGGCGTTGGCGGCGTTGTTGTCGCGGCTGGGTGCGGGGACGGATGTTCCGATCGGGACGGTGGTGGCGGGGCGTTCGGATCAGGCGCTGGACGACGTGGTCGGGTTCTTCGTGAACACGTTGGTGCTGCGGACGGATGTGTCGGGTGAGCCGACCTTCGGTGAGCTGCTGGGCCGGGTCCGTGACACGGATCTGGCGGCGTTCACGAACCAGGACGTGCCGTTCGAGCGGCTGGTGGAGGAGCTGAACCCGGTGCGTTCGCTGGGCCGGCACCCGCTGTTCCAGGTGATGCTGGTTCTGCAGAACAACGACGAGGGCACCCTTCGGCTTCCTGATGTCGTCGTGACGCCCGAATCGTTCGGGACGCCGCCCGTCAAGTTCGATCTCAACCTGACCTGCGTCGAGAACCGGGACGGTTCCAACGCGCCCGCCGGTATCACGGGTGTTCTGCAGTTCGCGACCGATCTGTTCGATCGGGAGACCGCGGACCAACTGGCGGAGCGGTTGGTGCGGTTGCTGGGTGTTGCGGTCGGGAATTCGGAGGTTCCGGTGTCCGGCTGGGAGGTGTTCGATTCTCCTGAGCAGGAGCGGTACTTCCTGACCCGGGCGGAGCGGGCGCGGGCCGGTGCGGCGGAGGAGGCCGAGGAGGCTCAGGGTGCGGTGCGGGGGCATCGTGGTCCCCGGACGGCGCAGGAGGAGATCCTGTGCGCGTTCTTCGCCGAGGTGCTCGATGTGCCGTCGGTGGGCATCGATGACAACTTCTTTGCTCTGGGCGGTCATTCGCTTCTCGCGACGCGGCTGATCAGCCGGATCCGTACGACCCTGAACGCCGAGCTGGGCATCCGTGATCTGTTCCGGAACCCGACCGTGGTCGGGGTCGTGGAGAAGCTGAAGGACGGTGGCCCGGCCCGTCCGGCGCTGGTGGCGGGCGTGCGGCCGGAGGTGCTGCCGCTGTCGTTCGCGCAGCAGCGGTTGTGGTTCCTGGACCAGCTCGAAGGGGCCTCCGCCACCTACAACAGCCCCTTCGCGTTCCGCCTGCACGGTGCGGTGGACGCTGCGGCTCTGCGTGCGGCGATCGGCGACGTCGTCGGCCGGCACGAGGCCCTGCGTACGGTCTACCCGACGGTCGGCGGTCAGCCCCGGCAGTTGATTCTGCCGGTCGAGGACGCCCAGGTTCCGTTCACGGTCGAGCCGTGCGCGGAGGAGGAGCTGGCGGAGCGGATCAACGCGGAGGCCTTCGGTCTCTTCAGTCTCTCGACCGAACTGCCGCTCCGAGTGGCGCTGTTCACGCTCGGCGAGGACGAGTCCGTGCTCGTCCTGACCTTGCACCACATCGCGAGTGACGGTTGGTCCTCCGGTCCGCTCTGGTCGGGTATCGCCTCGGCCTACCGGGCCCGGCTGGCCGGGCGCACCCCGGAGTGGGAGCCGCTCACCGTTCAGTACGCCGACTACACCCTCTGGCAGCACAACCAGCTCGGCGAGATGCTCGACGAGCAGCTGACGTACTGGCGCGATCTGCTGGGTGAACTGCCGCAGGAGATGGCCCTGCCGTTCGACCGGCCCCGCCCTGCCGCCGCGTCGCATGACGGTGAGCTGCTGGAGTTCCAGTTCGACGCCCAACTGCATGCCGAGCTGGAGGCGTTGGCTCGCCGCCATGGGGTCACTCTGTTCATGGTGCTGCACGCGGCGTTGGCGGCGTTGTTGTCGCGGCTGGGTGCGGGGACGGATGTTCCGATCGGGACGGTGGTGGCGGGGCGTTCGGACCAGGCGCTGGACGACGTGGTCGGGTTCTTCGTGAACACGTTGGTGCTGCGGACGGATGTGTCGGGTGAGCCGACCTTCGGTGAGCTGTTGGGCCGGGTCCGTGACACCGATCTGGCGGCGTTCACCAACCAGGACGTGCCGTTCGAGCGGCTGGTGGAGGAGCTGAACCCGGTGCGTTCGCTGGGCCGGCACCCGCTGTTCCAGGTGATGCTGGTTCTGCAGAACAACGACGAGGGGTCGCTGGAGCTGCCGGGTCTCGTCGCGCAGCCCGAGTCCTTCGGGACCCCGCCCGCGAAGTTCGATCTCAACCTGACCTGCGTCGAGAACCGGGACGGTTCCAACGCGCCCGCCGGTATCACGGCTGTTCTGCAGTTCGCGACCGATCTTTTCGATCGGGGGACCGCGGACCAACTGGCGGAGCGGTTGGTGCGGTTGCTGGGTGTGGTGGCCGGGAATTCGGAGGTTCCGGTGTCCGGCTGGGAAGTCTTCGATTCTCCTGAGCAGGAGCGGTACTTCCTGACCCGGGCGGAGCGGGCGCGGGCCGGTGCGGCGGAGGAGGCCGGGGAGGCTCAGGGTGCGGTGCGGGGGCATCGTGGTCCCCGGACGGCGCAGGAGGAGATTCTGTGCGCGTTCTTCGCCGAGGTGCTCGATGTGCCGTCGGTGGGGATCGATGACAACTTCTTTGCTCTGGGTGGTCATTCGCTTCTCGCGACGCGGCTGATCAGCCGGATCCGTACGACTCTGAACGCCGAGCTGGGCATCCGCGATCTGTTCCGGAACCCGACCGTGGTCGGGGTCGTGGAGAAGCTGAAGGACGGTGGCCCGGCCCGTCCGGCGCTGGTGGCAGGCCCGCGGCCGGAGGTGCTGCCGCTGTCGTTCGCGCAGCAGCGGTTGTGGTTCCTGGACCAGCTCGAAGGCGCCTCCGCGACCTACAACAGCCCCTTCGCGTTCCGCCTGCACGGTGCGGTGGACGTCGAGGCCCTGCGTGCGGCGATCGGCGACGTCGTCGCCCGGCACGAGGCCCTGCGTACGGTCTACCCGACGGTCGGTGGTCAGCCCCGGCAGCTGATTCTGCCGGTCCGCGATGTCGAGGTGCCGTTCCGCGTGGAGCCGTGCACGGAGGAGGGGGTGGCGGAGCGAATCTCGGCCGAGGCGTTCGCCACCTTCGATCTGGCCTCCGAACTGCCGCTGCGGGTGGCGCTGTTCACGCTCGGCGAGGACGAGTCCGTGCTCGTCCTGACCTTGCACCACATCGCGAGTGACGGTTGGTCCTCCGGCCCGCTCTGGTCGGGTATCGCCTCGGCCTACCAGGCCCGGCTGGCCGGTTCCGCGCCGGTCTGGGAGCCGCTGGCGGTCCAGTACGCGGACTACGCACTGTGGCAGCACAACCAGCTCGGCGAGACCATGGATCAGCAGCTCGCCTACTGGGCGGAGGCGTTGAAGGGCTCGCCGCAGGAGGTCGCTCTGCCCTTCGACCGGCCCCGGCCCGCCAGTGCCTCGCACGAGGGCGAGCTGCTGGAGTTCCACCTCGACGCCCAACTGCACGTCGAACTCGACGCGTTGGCGCGCCGCCACGGGGTCACTCTGTTCATGGTGCTGCATGCCGCGCTGGCGGCTCTGCTGTCGCGGCTGGGCGCCGGCACGGACGTTCCGATCGGCACGGTCGTCGCCGGGCGTTCGGACCAGGCCCTGGACGACGTGGTCGGGTTCTTCGTGAACACGCTGGTGCTGCGGACCGACGTGTCGCAGGCCCCCACCTTCGGTGAGCTGCTGGGCCGGGTCCGTGACACCGACCTGGCGGCGTTCACCAACCAGGACCTGCCGTTCGAGCGGCTCGTCGAGGAGCTGAACCCGGTGCGTTCGCTGGGCCGGCACCCGCTGTTCCAGGTGCTCCTGGTCCTGCAGAACAACGACGAGGGCACCCTGCGGCTGCCGGGCCTCACCGCGCAGCCCGAGTCCTTCGGGACCCCGCCCGCGAAGTTCGACCTCAACCTGACCTGCGTCGAGAACCGGGACGGTTCCAATTCGCCCGCCGGCATCCTCGCCGTCCTGCACTACGCCACCGACCTCTTCGACCACACCACCATGACCCTGCTGGCGGAGCGGCTGGTGCGGTTGCTCGCTGTTGTGGTCGAGGATCCGGAGGTTCCGGTGTCCGGCTGGGAGGTGTTCGACTCTCCCGAGCAGGAGCGGTACTTCCTGACCCGGGCGGAGCGGGCGCGGGCCGGTGCGGCGGAGGAGGCCGAGGAGGGGCAAGGTGCGGTGCGGGGGCATCGTGGTCCCCGGACGGCGCAGGAGGAGATTCTGTGCGCGTTCTTCGCCGAGGTGCTCGATGTGCCGTCGGTGGGGATCGACGACAACTTCTTTGCTCTGGGTGGTCATTCGCTTCTCGCGACGCGGCTGATCAGCCGGATCCGTACGACCCTGAACGCCGAGCTGGGCATCCGCGACCTGTTCCGCAACCCGACCGTGGTCGGGGTCGTGGAGAAGCTGAAGGACGGCGGCCCGGCCCGTCCGGCGCTGGTGGCGGGCACGCGGCCGGAGGTGCTGTCGCTGTCGTTCGCGCAGCAGCGGTTGTGGTTCCTGGACCAGCTCGAAGGCGCCTCCGCCACCTACAACAGCCCCTTCGCGTTCCGCCTGCACGGCGCGGTGGACGTCGAGGCGTTGCGCGCGGCGATCGGCGACGTCGTCGCCCGGCACGAGGCCCTGCGCACCATCTATCCCGCGCACGACGGTCAGCCCCGCCAGCTGGTGCTGCCCGCCGACGCCGCCCAGGTCCCGTTCCGGGTCCAGTCGTGCACGGCGGAGGAGGTGGCGGAACGGATCTCGGCCGAGGCGTTCGCCACCTTCGACCTGGCCTCCGAACTGCCTCTGCGGGTGGCGCTGTTCACGCTCGGCGGGGACGAGTCCGTGCTCGTCCTGACCTTGCATCACATCGCGAGTGATGGTTGGTCCTCCGGTCCGCTCTGGTCGGGTATCGCCTCGGCCTACCGGGCCCGGCTGGCCGGGCTCACCCCGGAGTGGGAGCCGCTCACGGTTCAGTACGCCGACTACACCCTCTGGCAGCACAACCAGCTCGCCGAGACCATGGACCAGCAGCTCGCCTACTGGGCAGAGGCGTTGAAGGGCTCGCCGCAGGAGGTCGCTCTGCCCTTCGACCGCCCCCGCCCCGTCACCGCCTCGCACGAGGGTGAGCTGCTGCAGTTCCACGTCGACACCGAACTGCACGCCGCACTCGACGCGTTGGCGCGCCGCCACGGGGTCACTCTGTTCATGGTGCTGCACGCGGCGCTGGCCGCCCTGCTGTCGCGGCTGGGCGCCGGCACGGACATTCCGATCGGCACGGTCGTCGCCGGGCGTTCGGACCAGGCCCTGGACGAGCTGGTCGGGTTCTTCGTGAACACGCTGGTGCTGCGGACCGACGTGTCGCAGGCCCCCACCTTCGGTGAGCTGCTGGGCCGGGTCCGTGACACCGACCTGGCGGCGTTCACCAACCAGGACCTGCCGTTCGAGCGGCTGGTGGAGGAGCTGAACCCCGTCCGTTCCAGTTCCACGCATCCGCTGTTCCAGGTGATGCTGGTTCTGCAGAACAACGACGAGGGGTCGCTGGAGCTGCCGGGTCTCACCGCGCAGCCCGAGTCCTTCGGGACGCCGCCCGTCAAGTTCGATCTCAACCTGACCTGCGTCGAGAACCGGGACGGCCGCAACGCGCCCGCCGGCATCCTCGCCGTCCTGCACTACGCCACCGACCTCTTCGACCACACCACCATGACCCTGCTGGCGGACCGTCTGCTCCGGCTGCTGGCCGCCGTGGTCGCGGACCCGGACCGGTCGATCGAGGCGGTCGACGTCCTGAGCCCGGCCGAGCGCCGGCGGATCCTCGTGGAGTGGAACGACACCCAGCGCGTCCCGGCGGACACCCGACCGGTCCCGGAGATCTTCGAGGGGAGCGTCCGGCGGACGCCGGACGCGAACGCGCTCGTCTTCCGGGGCGAGGCCCTGACGTTCCGTGAGCTGAACGCGCGGGCGAACCGCCTGGCGCGGCTGCTGATCGACCGCGGGGTGGGGCCGGAGCAGACCGTGGCCGTCCTGCTGCCGCGGGGCACCGACCTGATCGTCTCGCTGCTGGCGATCCTGAAGGCCGGCGCCTGCTACGTCCCCGTCGACCCGGAGTACCCCGTCGAGCGGGTCACGTACATGCTGGACAACTGCGGGCCCGCCCTCGTGATCACCGGCCGGGAGACCGCCGGGCGGTTCGCGGGCCTCGCCGGGCGCGTGCCGCATCTGCTGGACCTGACGGAGCCCGCGGTCGGCGCCGAACTGGCCGGCCGGTCCGACACCGACGTGTCGGACGCCGATCGGCTCTCGCCGTTGCGCCCGGAGCACTCCGCGTACGCCATCTTCACCTCCGGGTCGACGGGGCAGCCGAAGGGCGTGCTCATCGAGCACCACTCGCTGGCCAACCTCGTCCACAGCCACCGGGAGGACGTCTACCGGGCCGACATCGCCTCCGCCGGCCGCCCCCTGCGCGCCGCCATGATCGGGGCGACGACCTTCGACGCCAGCTGGCTGCTGCTCTTCTGGCTGCTGGACGGCCACGAGCTGCACCTGGTGGACGACGAGACGCGCCGGACGCCGGAACTCCTGGTCGACTACATCGAGGCCGAGGGGATCGACTACATCGAGACGACCCCGACCTACTGCCGCCAGCTGATCGAGCTGGGCATGCTCTCCGCGGAGCGCTCCTCCCGCCCCCGGATCGTCGACGTCGGCGGCGAGGCGGTCGACGAGGCGCTCTGGGCGGACCTGCGGCGGGCCGGGGTCGCCGGCAACAACCAGTACGGTCCCACCGAGTGCACCGTGTACAGCACGAACGCCGTGATCGGCGCGTACGAGCGGCCGGTCATCGGCCGGCCGATCCGCAACACCCGGCTGTTCGTCCTGGACGACCGGCTGCGGGTGGTCCCGCCGGGTGTCCCCGGCGAGCTGTACATCGCGGGGGAGCTCCTGGCCCGCGGCTACGTGGGCCGGCCGGCCCTGACCGCCGAGCGCTTCGTGGCGAATCCGTTCGGGGCGCCGGGCGAGAGGATGTACCGCACCGGCGACCTCGTGCGGTGGCGGGCCGACGGCGCCCTGGAGTACGTGGGCCGGGCGGACGACCAGGTGAAGATCCGCGGCTTCCGGATCGAGCCGGGGGAGATCGCCGCGGTGCTGATGGCGCACGACGCGGTGGCGCAGGCCGCCGTGGTGGCGCGGGAGGACCGGCCGGGGGACCAGCGCCTGGTGGGCTACGTGGTGCCGGTCGCCGACCGGGAGGCCGACCCGGAGGAGCTGCGGCGCTTCGCCGCGGGGCGGCTGCCGCGCCACATGCTGCCGTCGGCGGTCGTGGTGCTGGAGGCGCTGCCGATGACGTCGCACGGCAAGCTCGACCAGCGGGCGCTGCCGGCGCCGGTCGCCGGTGCGGGCGCCGGTGCGGGCGGTGGCGGTCGGGCGCCGCGGTCGGCGCAGGAGGAGATCCTGTGCGCGGTGTTCGCCGAGGTCCTCGGGGTGCCGTCGGTGGGGATCGACGACGACTTCTTCCTCCTGGGCGGTCACTCGCTCCTCGCGGCCCGGCTGATCAGCCGGATCCGCACCGCCCTCGGCGCCGAGATCGGCATCCGGGACGTCTTCGACGCCCCCACCGCCGCCGCCCTCGCCGGACGGCTGGACGACGCGGGGCAGGGCGACGGCGCCCTCGCCACCCTGCTGCCGCTGCGCAGGAGCAGCGGGCCGGCGGCCCGGCCGCTCTTCTGCGTGCACCCCGCGGCCGGCATCAGCTGGGTCTACTCGGGACTGCTCCGCCACCTCGACGGCGACCGTGCCCTGTACGGTCTCCAGGCCCGCGGCCTGCTGGCCCCCGAGGCCGTTCCGGAGAGCCTCGACGCCATGGTCGACGACTACCTGGCACTGATCCGCTCCGTGCAGCCGCAGGGCCCGTACGCGCTGCTGGGGTGGTCGTTCGGCGGGGTCGTGGCCCATGAACTCGCCGTCCGGCTCCAGGAGGAGGGCGAGGAGATCGAGGTCCTCACCCTGATGGACGGCTTCCCGGCCGGTGGCACCGGGACGTCGGCCGGGTCGGCCGAGGCGCTGAGCGGCGAGGAGGCCGTGCGGGCGCTCCTGGAGTCGCTCGGCTACGACCCGGACTCCGCGGCGGCGGCGGACGGTCCGCTCGCGCTGCTCGACGACGCCACGCTGGAGGCCATGGCCAGGGTCTTCCTCGGGAACGTCGCGGTGCTGGACTCGTTCAAGTCCCGTACGTTCAGGGGCGATGTGCTCTTCTTCGAGGCGACCAGGGAGGAGCCGCTCCCCCCGGTGCGGCCCGAGGACTGGCAGCCCCACGTCACGGGCCGGATCGAGGTGCACCGGGTGACCGGACGGCATGGTGAAATGACGCGGCCGGATCAGCTCGCCCAGATCGGCCCGGTCCTCGCCGCCCGGCTCGCCGGTGAGCGCGACGGGTCCTAGCTGCTGGATCGGCGGCCCGTGTGCCGGTCGGCACACGGGCCGCGCGACGGCCCTCCCGCTCGTCCCGGCACTGCCCGGCGAGCGGGAGGGGGCCCGGCCGGCGGGCGGTTTCGGACGGTTCGGCTTCCCTTCCTCGAGAAATTGGAGCGATCGATGGGCAATGACACACGTGGTGGCCTGCTCCGCCGTCACCGGGACTTCCGGCTCCTCTGGTTGGGCGAGACGGCGGGGCGCTTCGGTCAGTCGGTCACGGTTCTCGCCGTCCCGTTGATCGCCGTTTCGACCCTGCACGCCGACACCTTCGAGGTGAGTCTGCTGAGCGCGGCGCCCTGGGTGCCGTGGCTGCTCATCGGGCTGCCGGTGGGGGTCTGGGTGGACCGGCTGAGGCGCAGGCAGGTGATGTTCTGGGCCAACATCGTCTGCTTCGCGCTCTTCGCCAGCGTTCCCGTGGCGGCCTGGGCGGGGGTGCTGAAGGTCGGTCAACTCCTGCTCGTCGCCCTGCTGGCGGGCGCCGCCACGGTGTTCTTCCAGACCGCGTACACCGCCTACCTGCCGGACCTGGTGAAGCCGGAGGACCAGGCCGAGGGCAACGCCAAGCTCCAGGGCAGCGCCTCCGCGGCGCAGATCGTTGGGCTCGGCTGCGGCGGCCTGCTCATCCAACTCGCGGGCGCGGCCAACGGGATGCTGGTCAACACGACGACCTTCCTGCTCGCGACGCTCTGCCTGGTCGGCATCCGGCACCGGGAGGCCACCCCCGAGCGGGTCGAGCGACCGCGCGGCGCCATGGCCAAGGAGATCCGGGAAGGACTGGGGCTGCTCTTCGGCGACCCCTTCCTGCGGAGCCTGGCGCTCTTCGGAGCGGCGTCCAACCTCGCCCTGTCCGGGTACCAGTCGCTCACCGTGGTCTTCCTGGTCCGTGAGATCGGCCTGTCCTCCGGGACGATCGGCAGCCTGGCGATGGTCAGCGGTGTCGGCGGCGTGCTGGGAGCCTTCGTCGTGCGCCGGGTCAGCGCCAGGCTGGGCACCGGCCGCTCCCTGCTGATGTTCGAGCTGGTGCTGCCGGCGCTGGCGCTGCTCATCCCGCTGGCCGGCCCCGGCTGGGGGCTGACGATGGTCGTCCTCGCCTACGCCGGGGTGTCGATCGGCGTGGTGGCGGGCAATGTGCTCAAGTCCGGGTTCGTCCAGAGCTACTGCCCGAGCGGCGTGCTCGGCCGGCTCGTCGCGAGCTCCGCGTTCCTCAACTACGGCACGATGCCGCTGGGCGCCGTGCTCGGCGGCGCGCTCGGCACCTGGCTCGGTCTGCGCCCGGCCCTGTGGATCCTGACCGCGGGCGTACCGGCGGCGGCCCTCTTCCTCTACTGCTCCCCGATCCGCGGCCACCGGGACCTGCCGACCGGGCAAATGTCCGTGCGCCGGCCGGGGACGGACGCCGAGGCGGACCCCGAGACGGACCCGGAGGCGGACGTGGAGCCGGTCGAGGCGGTCCGCTGAGACGCCGGGCGTCGCCGCGGGCCCGGGGCACCTGAACGGGGGAGTTCCCCGCGCGGCGGGAGGGCGCGGGTTGTGAGCATGGGTACGGCCGGCCCGGGCGGCCGCGGCGCAGGACCCGCGGGCCCGGCCGGGGGACTCCCCGAGGAAGGAAGCACCCGCCCATGGAGGCATCCGCACAGATCGGCGTGACGGGGCTCGCGGTGATGGGCCGCAACCTGGCGCGGAACTTCGCCCGCAACGGCTACACGGTCGCGGTGCACAACCGCACGCCGGGACGGACCACGGCGCTGGTCGAGGAGTTCGGCCACGAGGGCGCGTTCGTCCCGGCGGGATCGCCGCAGGAGCTGGTGGCCGCGCTGGAACGGCCCCGCCGACTCCTGATCATGGTGAAGGCCGGGCAGGCCACCGACGAGGTCATCGAGGAGTTCGCCCCGCTGCTGGAAGCGGGCGACATGATCATCGATGGTGGCAACGCGCACTTCGCCGACACCCGCCGCCGGGAGCGGGCCCTGCGCGAACGCGGCATCCACTTCGTCGGCAGCGGCGTCTCCGGCGGGGAGGAGGGCGCGCTGCACGGCCCCTCGGTCATGCCCGGCGGCTCCGCCGAGTCCTACGCCGTCCTCGGCCCGATGCTGGAGCGGATCAGCGCCCACGTGGACGGCGATCCGTGCTGCACCCACATCGGCACCGACGGGGCCGGCCACTTCGTGAAGATGGTGCACAACGGCATCGAGTACGCCGACATGCAGCTCATCGCCGAGGCCTACCACCTCCTGCGGGAGGTCGGCGGGTACACCCCCGCCGAGATCGCCGAGACCTTCCGGAACTGGAACAAGGGGCGGCTCGACTCCTACCTGATCGAGATCACCGCCGAGGTGCTCGCCCACACCGACGCCGCCACCGGCAGGCCCTTCGTCGACATCGTCCAGGACGCCGCGGAGCAGAAGGGCACCGGACGCTGGACGGTGCAGACCGCCCTGGACCTCGGGTCCCCGGTCACCGCCATCGCCCAGGCCACCTTCGCCCGGGTCGCCTCCGCCCGGGCCGAACTGCGGGCGGCCTACCGGCCGCTGCCCGGGGGGACCCGGCAGGAACTGCGCCCGCACGAGGCCGAGCGCTTCACCCGCGACGTCGAACAGGCCCTCTACGCGTCGAAGGTCATCGCCTACGACCAGGGCTGGACCATGATCCGCGACGCCGCGGCCGAGTACGGCTGGGACATCGACCTGGGGGCGGTGGCGAGGATCTGGCGCGGCGGCTGCATCATCCGCGCCGCGTTCCTCGACCGGATCCGCGCCGCCCACGCCGCCAACCCCGACCTGGTCAGCTTGCTCGCCGAGGAGCAGTTCGCGGCCGAGGTCTCCGACGCCCAGGCGGCCTGGCGCACGGTGGTGGCCGGCGCGGCCCAGCACGGCATCCCCGTGCCGGCGTTCTCCGCCGCGCTCGCCTTCTACGACACCCTGCGCAGCGAGCACCTGCCCGCCGCGCTGATCCAGGGGCAGCGCGACTTCTTCGGCGCCCACACCTACCGCCGCACCGACCGTCCGGGCAGCTTCCACACGCGCTGGGCCGAGCCCGGCCGCCCCGAGGTGCGGACGGACGGCGGGCCGGCGTAGCGCGTCACCGGCCGGCCCGGCCGTCGCGGCCGGGCGGGCTCAGGCCTTCTTCCGCTCCGCCGCCCGCTCGATCTCGGCGAGCATGTCGCGCGGGAACCAGAGGCTGCTCGCGCCCGCCAGGGCGACGGCCGCCGCCCCGACCAGCACCGGCACGATGCCGACCCGGGAGGCCAGCCACCCGCCGACGAAGGCGCCGACGGGCAGGGTGGCGGTCAGCACGGCCTGGAGGAAGGCGTTCACGCGGCCCAGCAGGTGGGCGGGGGTGACGAGTTGGCGCCCCGTGGTCATGGCGATCGACCAGACGGTGGCCAGCAGTCCGAACAGCAGCTGGTACAGCACCAGGACCGGGAAGGGCAGCCCCAGGGAAGCCGCCGGGATGAGGAAGAGCGCGGCCCCCGCGCCCACGGCGCACAGCCGGATGGCCCGGGCCATGCCCAGCGAACGGGTGACGGAGGTCGCGGCCAGCACACCGGAGCCCATCCCGACGGCGTACGCGGCGTAGACGGCGCCGAGCTGCCACGGGGGCAGCTGCAGTTCCCGGTCGGCGTACAGGACGAACAGGCCGCCGCCGGCCCCGCCGCCCAGGTTGAGTCCGGCCGCGGCCAGGGCCTGGCGGCGCAGCAGGGTCTCGCGCCGGATGACCGCCAGACCTTCCCGCAGGGCTTCGAGGCGGGAGCGCGCGCCGCTGCCCGCGTTCGCCGGCCGGTTCAGGGAGGTCGGCAGCGCGAGGAACAGGGCTCCGCCGACGAGGTAGGCGGCGCACTCGACCAGCAGCGCCGGGGCCGGGTCGATCACGCTGATCAGGAGGCCGCCGAGCGCGGGCCCGCCGATCAGGCCGATGGTCCGGGCGCCGGTGAGCGAGGAGTTGGCCGGCAGCAGGCGTTCCGCGGGCACCACGCGGGGCAGACAGGACTGCAGCGCGACGCTCTGGGCGGAGTTCAGCGCCCCGGAGGCGGCGGCCGCGGCGAACAGGTGCGGCCAGGTCAGGCCGTCCAGCGCGGCCGCGAGCGGCACGCTGCCGATGGCGGGGACCTGCAGCCAGGACAGCGAGACCAGCATCCGCCGCAGCCGGGCCCGGTCGACGGCGACGCCGATGAGGGGGCTGAGCAGGACGCCGGGCAGGTAGGTCATCGCCATCAGCGCCGAGGCGCCCAGCGGGCCGGCGTGCAGGTGGGCGATGGCCAGCAGCGGCAGCGCCAGCGCGGTGACCTGGCGTCCCACCGAGCTGGTCATCTGCTCCGTGACCAGCAGCAGCAGCGGACGGTGCCGGCGCAGCGGCACGGATTCCGGGGCCGGGGGCGGGGTCGCGGGCGGTCCGGACTCCGCGGGTACGGACGACTCCTCGGCCGTGGAAGATCCCATGTATCAGACTCCTGTGTCGGGCACGGTCCAGTGGCGGATACGTGGAGGCAGTGTCACCGCCCAGCCCCGCGTGACGAGCACGAGGCCTTCGGACGCCAGGACGGACACGGCCTCACGGCCCGTACTGCTGAGGTCGTCCAGGGCGGTGGGGGTCAGGCAGGCCCGGAAGGTGGCCACCAGGTCGGGGTGGTCCAGCGCGAAGCGGGCCGAGGCGTCCGGGTCCCGGCGGTCCCGGACCTGGAGGAAGCCCGGTCCCTGCCGGTAGTAGAACCGCCCGTACGCGTAGGCGGAGCGCCACTCGGCCAGGGCGGGTTCGGTCTCCGCGGTCCCGGAGGGGTCGGCGGTCCCCGGATCCTGCGGGGCGGGCGGCGGCAGGTGGTGCAGGTGGTGGAGGGCGAAGTCGGCGGCGGAGGGGTCCCGCAGCGCCGGGTCGTCCGGGGCCAGGGACCACCGCACCGGGAGCACGTGGCTCTGGCACTCGCGCAGCAGCCGGACGGCCTCGGCGGCGGGCCGTCCGCCCGCGCCGAGGGGGACCGGCGCGGCGAGGACGACCAGCCGGCCGTCCAGCCGGTGGGGGACGGTGTCCGGCAGGTCCGGCAGGTCCGGCGCCGCGAGGGAGGGCTTGGCGATCGGCATCACGCCACCTCCTCGGGGGTGGGGAGGGCGGCCGGGAAGGCGGTGCCCAGGTCGGGGGCGCGGACCGGCACCGCCCGGGTGGGCAGTGCGAGCAGGGTGTCGCCGTCCTTGAACACCAGTCCGTGCGCGAGGAGTTCGCTTCCCCAGGCGGTGAGCGTGTCCAGCGGGACCTCGTACCCGGCCTCGGCCAGGCGGCGGTGCAGGGCGGGGAGCGTGCGGCCGTGCTCCAGCTCGCGGAACCCGGCGGCCCGCCAGTGCGTCAGCCGGTGGGTGCGCCGCGGCCAGCCCTCGCGTTCGTCGTGGACGAGCAGGTCCCCCTCCTCGCCGCCGTCGCCGGGGGCGCCGCCGTCCGCGGCCGGTTCGAGCAGGAGCCGGGAGGACGGGTAGGCCTCCGTCCAGCGGTCGATCTCCTCCGCCAGCCGTCGTTCCAGCTCGCCCTGGATGCCGGTGGCCGGGGCGTCGAACAGGTAGACCAGGTCCTCCAGTTCCTCCCGCGGCAGCTGGTAGACGTGCTGGTAGATGTCGGCTGGGCGGCGCTCGGTGAAGCCCAGCGCGGGGTTGGTGAAGTGCGGGCTGAACCGCTCCAGCGCGATGCGGGTGGCACCGCCCGGGGGCTGGAGGTGGCGCAGGGCGGGCATCTGGTCGATGATCTCCGTGTAGTCCTCGTCGCGTTCGCCCGGGAACCCGTAGAGGTAGTTCCAGACGCAGGTGAGCGCGTGGTTCTCGCACTCCCGCATGGTACGGACGTTGCGGGCGCCGGTGACCCCCTTGTCCATCAGACCGAGCACCCGGCTGTTCAGGCTCTCGATGCCGGGCTGGACGTGGGTGACCCGGGCGCGGCCCAGCAGGGCGATCTGCTCCTGGCTGAGGTTCGACTTCACCTCGTAGTGGATGCGCAGGTCCCACCCGCTGTCGGCGGCCCGTGGCAGGAAGTCACGGAAGTAGTCCATGCTGATGATGTTGTCGACCGTGATGACATCGAGCAACTTGTGCCGCTGGACGAGCCGTTCGATCTCGGACCAGAGCTGCTCGCCGTTCTTCGAACGGAACTCCATCAGGCTGCCGTTGAGCCCGCAGAAGGTGCAGTGGTGCTTCTCGCCCCACCAGCAGCCGCGGGCGCCCTCCACCACGAGCTTGGGCTCGACGAACTCGGCCACCGGGGAGGAGTCGAAGGACTCCTGCCAGGCGTCGAAGTCGGGGCTGGGCAGCAGTCCGATCGGGACGGTGCCGCGGGCCTCCCGGTTGGCGCGCGAGGTGCCGCCGTCCCACCAGCAGACCCCGGGGACGTCCGCGGGGGCCGTGCCGCGCTCGATGTGGGCGAGCAGCGCCGGGAAGGTCTTCTCGGCCTCCCCGCGCACGACGTGGTCCAGGAAGGGGTGGTTGCGGTGCAGGGCGTGGCCCATGACGCTGTCGCAGTTGCTGCCGCCCAGCACGGTGACGACCTCGGGCCGCAGGCGCTTGATCTCCCGGGCGAGGGCGAGCGAGGGCACGTTCTGCAGGAAGGTGGTGGTCATGCCGACCACGTCGGGGTCGGTGGCGAGCACCTCCCGGGCGGCCTCGGCGATGAACCGCGCGGCGTGCGGGCGCATCCGCAGCAGGCTGTCGATCGACGATCCGGTGCGGGCCGCGTAGGCGGTGAGCTGCTCGGTGCCCCACTGGTCGTCGTCGTAGAGGCTGCCGGAGAAGACCCAGTCGCCGAAGCCGTCGAACACCTGGTCGTCGGCGACGGTCATGTACTCCGTCGGGGTCAGTTCGCCGTCGCTGTGCTCCAGCAGGAACTCGGCCCAGCGCAGCCACCCGTGGTACTCGGCGACCTCGTCGGACGGCCGTTCCCGGGCGACGAGTGCGTGCAGGAGACCGACCTGGAGCGACGGCATCTCCAGGGCCTGCCACGGCATGGAGACGAGCGCGATACGCATTCCCTGGCCTTTCGGACTCTCGGACGGTGCAGAGGACAGTGGAGAGGCGGGGGGCCCCCCCCCGGGGGGGGCGCCCGCCTCGGTACAACCAGTGCTCGTTACTTGCTCGCGCGACGTGTGCTCACGCTGTACTTGTTGGCCGCCTTGGTCTCAGCGCGGACGGCAACCTTCTTGATCTCCATCACACCTCCATGTGTTCTCGCGTGGATTTTCGGCGCCGGGACAGTTCTTGCCGGTCGTCCCGGACGTTCAGGAGCACCCGCATGCGGGTGGCGTGTCGCGCCCGGAGCCAGGCGGCGACCCGTGGTGCCGGTGTACCGGGCAGCAGCCGGTGCACCAGCGAGGCCAGCTTGTCCACGTCGTTGTGCTTCAGCACCACCTGTTCGGCGGCGAGCAGCAACTCGGCGGGCATGCGGCGCAGTCGATCCGCGCCGGGGCCGTGGGTGAGGTAGGCCATGCCGAGCGCGACGTGGCGGGACTCGTCGCGGCGCACCAGCCGGTACACCTCGCCCAGGCCCTCCTCGCGCAGGCCCTCGTCGAACCAGCGGAACTCGTCGGCGGCGAAGCCCTCGGCCAGGGTGTGGGCCAGGAAGCGGGCGGTGTAGTCGTCCAGGGACCACAGGTCGCGCGACAGCTCCTCGACGGCGTCGCCCGGATCCTTGACGGACCCGGCGACGGCGTGCGCGTAGCGGTGGAAGACCGCCGAGTGCTTGGCCTCGTCGGCCACCGCGGTGGCCAGCACCAGCTTCATGTCGCCCTCGGGGCAGGCGTGCAGCAGGCCGGCCGCCACGTCCATGCCGACCTGTTCGGCGTAGGTGCTGCCGCTCGCGAGCAGCCAGGAGAGCTCGGAGGGCTGGGCGGTCCCGGTCCGGTCCCGCAGGGCCCGGTGGACCACCTCGGCCGGCTCCCAGTCGTGCGAGCGGGCATCCCGGATGAAGC
The DNA here is from genome assembly GCF_042885555.1 of Kitasatospora sp. NPDC058048. Lineage (NCBI taxonomy): Bacteria > Bacillati > Actinomycetota > Actinomycetes > Kitasatosporales > Streptomycetaceae > Kitasatospora > Kitasatospora sp. NPDC058048. Next base: position 17,690 of record NZ_JBHVRT010000033.1, read on the forward strand.
GGTCGTGCAGGCCGGGGACGCCGCGGGTGCGGTAGCGGGCCACGCCCGACGGACGCGATCGGTCCGGAGCGCCCTCGGTCCCAGCCATCCCTCACCCCGTTGCCGTCGTGCCGACCGATGTCATGTGCAGGGAAGCAAAACACGGCGGGCCCCGTTGTTCGAGCGCTTTCGTCGCTCCGGCCCCGCAAATGCGCCAAGATCCCGGTCGGCGGCGGGACTTGAGCGCTCCGCCGGGTGGCCCGAGGCTGACCAGCGGCGATCGGGACCGGCCGGCCCGCCGGTGTGACCCGTCCGGGAGGGTTCGGCCCGGAACGGAGGATGGCCGAAACCTGATGGATCATCAAATCTTCACGCACGCCGTGTCGACGGGCCACCTATCGTGTGTACGCCATGCATCGAACACGGGGGGTGCCGCCATGCCGGAGGACGACGTTCTGCCACGGGCGACACCGCCCGGGCACTGGCTGAGCCCCGGCGACGCCGGGTACGACGAGGCGCGCGCGGTGTGGAACGGGATGCACGACCGCCGCCCCGCCCGCATCGCCCGCTGCCGCACCGCGGCGGACGTGAGCGAGGCGCTGCGCCACGCGGCGGCCCACGGCCTCGACGTCACCGTCCGCGGCGGCGGCCACAACGTCGGCGGCAGCGCCGTCGCCGACGGCGCGCTGATGATCGACCTGTCGCCGATGCGCGCCGTCACCGTCGACCCGGGGGCCCGCACCGCCGAGGCCCAGGGCGGCTGCCTGCTCAGCGACCTCGACCGGGCCACCGCGCCGTACGAACTGGCCTGCCCCGCCGGCGTCATCTCCCACACCGGCCTGGGCGGACTGGCCCTCGGCGGCGGATACGGCTGGCTCGCCCGCCGCTGGGGCCTGACCTGCGACCACATCCTCGCCGCCGAGGTCGTCCTCGCCGACGGCTCGGTGGTCGAGGCCACCGAGGAGAGCCACCCCGAACTGCTGTGGGCGCTGCGCGGCGGCGGCGGGAACTTCGGCGTGGTCACCCGCTTCACGCTGCGGCTGCGCCCGGTCGGACCGGCGCTCTTCAGCATGGGCGTCCACGCGCTGGACGACGTCCCCGAGGCCCTGGCCGCCTACCGGGCGTACACCGCGCGGCAACCGGCCGGCCTGCACGTCGTCGGCGGGCTGAAGCGCGCGGGCGAGCAGGAGTGGATACCCGAGCACCTGCGGGGGCGGCACGCGCTGCTGCTCCTGGCGGTGTGGACCGGGGACCCGGAGGAGGGCCGGGCACAGACCGAGGCGCTCTACCGGGAGGTCGCGCCCGCGGCCCGCGTCAGCATCCCCATGACCTACCCGCAGCTGCAGGCGCTCGGCGACAGCAGCGAGCCCAAGGGCGACCGGTACTTCGTCAAGTCCCGCTACCTCCAGGACCTTTCGCCCGAGGCCGTGGCCCGGCTGGTCGAGGCGACCAGGGCCAACCCGTCCGCGCTCTGCTCGATCGACTTCGAGTTCCTGCGCGGGGCCATCGCGGACGTCCCCGAGGAGGACTCCGCCTTCCCCGGCCGCGCCGCCCCCTACCAGGTGACGGCGGAGGCGCACTGGACCGACCCGGCGCGGGACGCGGAGCACATCGCCTGGTCGCGGGCGACGGTGGAGGGCCTGGAGGCCTTCGGCACCGGCGGGGCGTACGCCAACTACGTCCAGGGCGAGGGCGACCGGAAGGCACGGGAGATCTACGGCCCGGAGCGCTACGCCCGGCTCGCGGCCGTGAAGAAGGCCTACGACCCGGCGAACGTCCTGCGCGGCAACCTGAACATCCGGCCCGAGTAGGGCGTGGCCGCGCCGGGCTCAGAGCGGTGCGGACCCGCGCGGCCCGGCGACCAGCCAGTGCGCGGGCAGCTCGATCCGGGCGCCGTCGGGGGTGGACTCGGTGGTGGCCAGCGGCAGTTCACCGGTGGCGAGGACGTCGAGTCCGGCCGCGCGGAACAGCTCGGGGAAGACCGCGTCGGCGACCTCGGCGGGGGCGAGTCCGTGGGTGAACACGGGGCGCAGCTTCGGGGGCGGGCCGGACGGGCCGCGGACCAGCGCCTCCAGCACGCCCTTGGCCGCCTCGGCGAGCTCGAACACGAAGGCCCGGCCGCGGGCCCCGAGCAGGATGCGAATGGCTTCGGCCACGCGTTGGCGGTCGGCCGGCTCGCTCTGGTGGATCACCCCGCGCACGTACACGTTGGCGTCGCCGAGGCGCCGGTGGAGGGCCCGGACGGCCTCGGCGTCGGTGGCGTCCAGCCGGGTGAACTCGGCCCGCCCGGCCGGGTCGCCGCGCCGGGCGCGGTCCACCGCGGCGGCGGACAGGTCGACCCCGAGGGCGAGCGGGAAGCGCTCGGCGAGGAAGCGGGTCTGGGTGCCGTTGCCGCAGCCCAGGTCGACGACGGGCAGCGCGGGGTCGGCCAGGTGGGGGCGGAACAGCGTGAGGTGGCGTTCGGCGCCGAGGGCCGGTTCGGCGTCCCAGATCACCGCGCCCGGTTCCTCGGGCGCATCGCGCCAGAAGCCCTCCCAGGCGTCCAGGTAGCGGTTCGTCACGCTCATGGCGGGGACCTCCGGGTGTCACGCAGGGTGTCTGGCTCGTGTCTATCGGCACCCGGCCCGCGCGGCAAGCGGGTCCGGGCGGCACCCGGCGGGCGTGCGCGGGCGGCGCGCGACGGGCGCGTACGGGGGCGCGCGGGGGTCAGCCCCCGACGCGGCGCGCCTGGTGCAGCAGGTAGACGCCGGAGGCGGCGGCGAGCACGGCCATGCAGGCGGCGAAGACCAGGCCCGCGTGGGCCAGACCGAGCGGCCCGGTGAGCAGGCCCACCCCGATGACCGGGACCGAGATGCCGAAGTAGGCGACCACGAACAGCGCCGACAGGGCGCCGCCGCGGTGTTCGGCGGGAGCGGCCGCGGCCACCTCGCCCACCGCCCCGCGCAGGCCCATGCCCTGCCCGGCGCCGCCCACCAGGGCGCTGAGCACCAGCGGGAGCACGGTCTCCCGGGCGAGCGAGGCGGCCAGCAGGGCCATCCCGGCGATCAGCACCAGGCAGCCCAGCGGGATCGCCCGGGCGGTGCCGAGCCGGGGCACCAGGAGCTGGCCGAGGGTGGAGGCGAAGAAGGCCGTGAAGACCACCAGGCCGATCACCGCGCGGTTGTGGACCCCCAGGTCGACGGCGAGGAAGGCGGGGCTGACCGAGGTGAACAGGCCCAGCAGGGAGAAGCCGGCGAAGGCGGCGACCGCGGCCGGCACGAACACCCGCCGGACCTCCGGCGGCAGGGACGGCCGGTCGGGCCGGGCCGTGCGCAGCGGGCGGGCCCCGGCGACCGTCTCGGGCAGCAGCCAGGTGAGCGCGAAGGAGACGGCGAGCAGCCCCAGGTGCACGACGAACGGCAGGACCAGGGGGTTGGGTGCGTACTGCGAGAGCACGCCCGACAGCAGTGGCCCGCAGCCGAGCCCGCCCATGTTGGCGGCGGTCGCGACGAAGCCCGCGCGGGCCCGATGCCCGGGCGGGGCGAGTTCCAGCACGTACGCCGTCCCGGTGCCGGTGAACAGGCCGGCCGAGAACCCGGACAGCAGGCGGCCCAGGCAGAGCAGGGCGACGCTGTCCGCGGTGAGGAAGACCACGGCGCTGGCCGCCGAGCAGACCAGCCCGCAGAGCAGCACGGGCCGGCGGCCGACGGAGTCCGAGACGTTGCCGATCAGCAGCAGGACGCCGATGACACCGAAGGCGTACACCGCGAACACGACCGTCACCGTCAGCTCGGAGAAGCCGAGCTTCTCCTGGTACAGCCCGTACAGCGGGGTGGGCAGGGTGGTGCCCGCCATGCAGACGGCGAAAGCGGCGGCGGCGACGAGGTGCCCCACCCGGGCGATGCCGGGCCGGGCGGTCCGACGATCGGTCATTCGCCCACCATAGGCGCGCACCCCGGGCCGGGGCCGTGCCGTGCGGGGGAGCGCTGCGCCGAATGGCGGTCCGCGCCGGGCCGCCGCCGGGCGCGGACCGCCGCTCGGACGGTCGTTCGGACCGCCGCTCGGGCGGCTGTCGGGCGGTGTCAGCGGTCCGGGTGCCAGGTGGCTTCGAGGGCGGTGGTGCCGTCCGGCCGGGGCGCGGGGCGCCACCGGGCGCGCAGGCCGCCCGGGCGGGTGGCCGGTCGGCCGGACGGGCGGGGCGTACCGATCGCGCCGAGCACGGTGTTGTCGAGCGGGCTGGCGGCCAGCCGGTCCAGCACCCGTGCGACGGCGGTGCGCAGGCCGTGGCCGTGGCGGGGCACGTCGGGGACGACGGAATGGAACCCAGCGAGGACGGACATGCGGCTCACCTCCGGGAGGACCTGCGGGTCGTGCAGGTGCGGTCCGTCCAGCTTCCGCCGGTTCGCGGCCGCCGCGGGCCGGATTGACGGGCTGCTGACACCGCGCTGACGAACTGCTGACGCGGAGGTGTCCGCCGCGGGTCCGCCGCGGGGGCCGCCGGGGCGTCAGACCCGGTAGGCGGCGACGTAGCGGGCCGGGTCGCGGCGCAGGTCCCCGTGCCAGCGCTTGCGACACTGCTCGGCGAAGGTCCGTCCGGTGGCGAGGATCTCCTCCAGCGGGTCCAGGTACCCGAGCACGTGCGGCGGTTCGAGGCCGGCCGCGATCCGGGCGGCGAGGCCGGCCCGGGCCAGCCGCAGCAGCTCGGCGGCCAGCGGGCGGACCGGGTCGCCGCCGAGGCGGGTGGCCAGGCCGAGGGCGGGCAGCTCGGCGAGCGCCGCCCGGTGGTCGTGCAGGGTGTAGCGGCCGAGCAGCTCCCAGGCGGCGGAGAGGGAGGCGGGGTGGTAGCTGAGTCCGGCCCAGAGCGCGGGGACGGCCGGGACGAACGGGTACGGCGGGCCGTCCGAGGCGCGCAGCTCCAGGGTGTCGCGGACCCTGGTGCTGGTCCAGAGCTGGTTGAGGTGGGCCCTCCAGTGGGCCGGGGTCGGCCGCGAGCCGTCCGGGTAGCCGTGCCGGAGCAGTTCGGCGAAGGTGCGCCCGGGTGGAGCCGGGTGGTAGCGGCCGTCCGGGGTGCGGTAGTGGATCAGCGGGATGTCGAGCGCCCAGTCGACGACGGATTCGGTGGTGACGTCGGGGCGCAGCGCGGGCGGCAGCACTCCGCCCCGGCGGGGGTCCATCCGCAGCCAGGCCCAGCACCGGTGGGACAGCCGACCGCTGGATGAACTTCCCTCCTGCAGCGGCGAGTTGACGAGCAGGGCGGAGACCACCGGGGCGGCGGCGGTCTGCATCCGCAGCTTGCGGGTGAAGTCGGCGGGGGAGAGGTAGTCCAGGGTGACCTGGGTGGACAGCGACAGTGCCATCACGTACCGGGCGCGGCTGCCGGGCTCGCCGAGCCCGGTGAAGTAGTCCCGCATGATGGCGCCCCGGGTCATCGGCACCCACCGCATGTCGGCGAGCCGGTCGAAGGGCAGGTAGGCGCCGGGCAGCAGGGCGAGGCCGAACCGGTCGGCCAGCTCGGCGAGTTGCTCCAGGGCGGCGCGCATGTCGTCCACCGCCTCGGCCACGGACGGGACGGGCGTCGAGGAGTACTCGATCTGGCCGCCGTGCTCCAGGGTGATCTGGCTGCCGTCCGGGAGCCGGACCCCGGTCAGCCGTCCGGCGTCCTCCTGCCGCTCGCCGCCCCACCTGGCCAGCACGGCCTCCAGGACGGCCAGCACGCCGCGCTCGCCGTCGTAGTGGGCGGCCAGTCCGGTGACCGGGTCGACCAGGCCGCACTCGACCTCGATGCCGATCAGTTCGCCGCGGCCGGGCCGGAACGGGGCCAGCAGTTCGGCCCGGCCGAGTGCCGGGCCCGGGTCCGCGGCGGGGTCCGCGGCGGGGTCCGGGTCCGCGGGGTCCGGCGCCGGACGGGCCTCGTCCTCCGTCACACCGCCCCCACCCGGGTGACGACCCGGGGGTGCCCGGCCCGGTCGAGCAGCGCGCCCACCGCGCCGAGGGCGGACTGCGCCGCGCCCTGGCACCAGGCGTGGGCGCCGGACAGGTGCTCGCCGGCGAAGAAGATCCGCGGCTGCTCCGCCGGGTGGGCGGAGCCGAGCACGGACAGGTAGCGGGTGTGCTCGCCGGGCGTCAGGTGGGCGAAGGCGCCGCCGCCCATGCCGGTCTGCACGTCCCAGTTGCAGTGCACGATGTCGTCCACGTCCCCCGTGATGCCCGGGTGGAGCCGTTCCAGGCAGTCCAGCACCAGCGCGTCCCGGTCCGCCGGCTCCAGGGCGGCGAAGCGGCGGGCGTTGGCACCCCACAGGTACGCGCCGAGCAGGGCCGTCGGCTCGGCCGAGCGCAGCGGGTCGCGCACTGCCCAGCGGGGGCCGGAACTGCCGTTGACCCCGTCCTTCTTCGCCCGCACCGCGTTGTCCGACGGGTACCAGCACTGCTGGATCGGCAGGTCCGTGAAGCTGCCGCCGCCGTGGATGCCGTCCTCCAGCTCCCAGCGGCGGCGGGTGAGGTGCAGGACGGTCTTGATGCTGCTCGCGTAGCTGATGCCGCGGATGGCGTGCCGCTGGGCGTGCGGCAGGCCCGGGGTGACGGTGATCCGGTCGAGCGCGGGCGCCGGGACGCAGCACACCACGTAGTCGACGTCCTCGTGCAGCCGGGCGCCGATCCGCCGGCCGTGCAGCCGGACGCCGTCCGTGGTCAGCGCCAGTTCGTCGACCTGGGTGGAGAGCCGCAGCGTGCCGGGGCGCAGCGAGCCGACGAAGGCGTGGATCAGCGCCTCCAGCCCGTCGACCAGCTCGACCTGCCCGCGGTGGAACAGGCCGAAGTAGTCGACCAGCACCTCCAGCAGCGAGGACTGCTCGTAGTGGGCGAGGCCGGTGGCGTGGCCGACCAGGTCCCAGGCGTCCTGCGACAGGTGCTCGTGGACGAACTGCCACAGCGACACCGAGGCCGCCCGTTCCAGCGCCGGGTCGTCCCAGTGGCCCTCCAGGGTGCGGCGCTGCTGCTCCACGGTCAGGGTGCGCCACACCGAGCCGAGCAGGTGGTCCAGCACCGGGCCCGGGGGCTGCCGCTCGGCCGGGCGCAGCTCGTACGCGGGGAACAGCGCCGCGACGTCCCGCACCCGGGCCCGCCGGCCGCGCAGGTGGTAGTAGGCGTGCGGGTTGGCGTTGACGAAGGGGCGGGTCGCCAGCCGGAACCGGGAGACGTAGTGCAGCACGCAGTGGTGGTTGCCGGGGATGCGCATGGCGCCGAGGTCCACGTGGGTGCCGTCCCAGAAGCGGTGGGTGCGCACCCGCCCGCCCGGCCGGTTCGCCCGCTCGTACACGGCGACGTCGAACCCGCGGCGCTGCAGCTCGTAGGCGCACACCAGCCCGGAGACGCCCGCCCCGATCACCGCCACCCGGCCCCGGGCGCCGGCCACCGGTTTCTCCAGCGAGCGCGGGAAGGCAAAGCTCGTCTCGAACATCGGCACCGTACCCCTCTGAGGCTGGACCCCCGCCCCAGCCTCGGCCAGGCACCCCGGGCATGCCACTTCGCGGCGCCGATGCGAGTGACGGGTGGGGGCGGTGAACCCGGCCGGTGCGGGGGGCCGTAGGACCGAAGTGGGCGCGCGCAGCGGTGCGGCCGCGAAGCAGCGGGTGCGTCCGTGAGGAACCGGGGAGGAACTGGATGCAGTCCCGACGCGACCAGGTGCAGGCACACCTGTTCGTGATGAGCAGGCTGGCCTCGGGCATGCTGCGGGCGGAGCCCGACGCGCCGGACACCCCCACCGGGCGTACCACCCGGGGCACCATGACGGGCCTGGCGGTGGGGGTGCTGATCGGGCTGGGCGTCACGGTGTACGGGGTGATCCGGCCCGGTGGCGGTGACGGCTGGGCCAAGCCCGGCACGCTGGTGGTGGTCGAGGAGACCGGTGCCCGGTACCTGTCCATCGGCGGGCAGCTGCACCCGGTGCTGAACGACACCAGCGCCAGGCTGCTGGCCGGTGAGCAGATGACGGTGCGGCAGGTGAGCCGGGCGTCGATCGCGGACGCGCCGCGCGGCGCCCCGGTCGGGATCGTCGGCGCCCCGGACGGGCTGCCGCCGGCCGCCGACCTGGCGGGCGGCACCTGGCTGGTCTGCGCCACCACCCAGCCCGGCCCGACCGGCGCCCCGGTGCCGAAGCTCGCCCTGCTGGTGGACCCGGCGGCCGAGGGGCGGGCGCTGGCGCCCGGCCAGGGTCTGCTGGTCGCCGCCCCGGACGGCTCGACGCATCTGCTCTGGCAGGGCCAGCGGCTGCGCGTCGACACCGCCAACCAGGCGCTCCAGGCGCTCGGCTACGGCGGTGCGACGCCGTTCCCGGTGCCGGCCGGGGTGCTGAACGCGCTGCCGGCCGGGCCCGACCTCGCGGCGCCCGCCGTCGCCCGGCGCGGCGAGGCGGGCCCGGCGCTGGGCGGGAAGCCGACCCGGATCGGCCAGCTCTTCGAGGCCCCCGGCGGCGCGCACTACCTGCTCACCAAGGACGGCCTCGCCCCGCTCACCCCGACCCTGTACGCCCTGCTGCTCGGTGACCCGCGCACCCAGAAGGAGGCGTACGGCAGCGCGGCCCCGGCGCCCGCGCCGATCGGCGCCCTGGACCTCGCCGGGCACACCGCGCCCGGCGGGCCGCCTCCCCCGGGGCTCCCGGAGGCGCCGCCGGCGCTGGTCGCCCCGCTGCACGGCGAGGGCGTCTGCGCCGACCTGCACACCGGCGCCGGCGCCCCGACCACCGCCGTCACCGTGCTGCCCGCCGGCCGGGCCTACGAGGGCCGCCCCCCGGCGGCCCCGGCCGGTCCGGCGAGCGGCACGGCGGGGCCGGCCTGCACCGTCGCCGACCGGATCGCCGTCCGGCCGGGGCGCGGTGCTCTGGTGCGAGCCCTGTCGGGCGCCGGCGCCGGTGGCACCGAGTACCTGGTCACCGAGGCCGGGGTGCGCTACCCGCTGCCCTCGGCGGCGGTCGTCAAGCAGCTCGGCTACGGCGGCGCGACGCCGGTCGCCGTCCCGGCCGCGGTGGTGGCCCTGCTGCCGGCCGGCCCGAGCCTCGACCCGGCGGCCCTGGCGGACGCCGCGGCCTCGGCAGCGCCCACCGTCGCGGCGGTCACCGCAGGGGTTCCCGGAACCGCCGCCGTGCCCGTCGCAGGGGTTGCGCTCGACGCCGCCGTGTCCGCCGCCACGACGGCGACCTGCGGCTGAACCGCCGGTCGCGGCGGTCCCGTTGAGTCGATCAGAGCCGCGCGCGACCGGCGCGCGGAGAGAAAGGAGCACCTGGTGAGCACGCCGGCGAACTTGAACAAACAGGACGAGGCGATCCGCAAGGCGCTGTCCGACATCGAGCAGCAGATCGAGGGCATGATCACCGCCGGCCGCACGGTCGAGCGGATCAAGCAGGAACTGGCCAGCGGATACATCTCCGGGGCCAGCTCGACCTTCCAGCAGAAGGTCGAGGACTGGATGACGCGCTACCACACGGTCATCGGCGCGTTCGAGCGCTTCGCGGAGTCCACCAAGGTCGCCGACCAGGTCCTCAGCCACGCCGAGGAAGAGGCCCGGCTGCACGCGGCCGACGGCATCGTCGACGCGCTGAACGGCGCCTGACGGCGCGCCACGGAGAGGAAGGGAACGAGCACATGTCGATGGACAACTTCGGGAGCATCCAGCTCCACCACGAGACCGTCGCCCAGGCGGCGAGCGAGCTGGGCCAGGCGGGCCAGCTGATGGACGACGCCCTGTGGGAGGTGGAGCGGAAGCTCAACTCCCTGACCGAGAGCGGAAACTTCCAGGGTGCCGCGGCCGACGCCTTCACGGAGTTCAAGCAGGCCGTGACGGCCAACGCCGGACAGATGAACCAGGACATCATCGCCGCCGGCGGGAAGCTCACCAACATGCACCACATCATGAACGAGGCCGACCAGAGCGCGCGCAAGCAGTTCGGCTAGTCGAGAGGGCGGAGGCGCTCCCCATGGGTGAAACCACGATCAAGGTCTCGACCAGCGGCCTCAAGGCGTTCGCCACGAATCTGGAGACCTTCCGGATCGACCTCGGCACGGAGGCGAACACGGTGCAGAACTGTCCGCCGGTGCTGCCGGGCAACACCAGTGTGCTGGAGATCCAGACGCTGAAGACCGGCGTCGACGCCTTCATGGGCAGTGTGAAGGACGCACTGACCACGATCCAGACCGAGGCCAAGCACACCAAGCTGGATCTGGAGATGGCCGGCGTCATGTTCGCGGACGGCGAGGACCACAGCCTGACGGAGGCGGAGACGATGGAGCTCTTCAAGGACGTCCTGGGCGGCGGCACTTCCAAGCCCCCGACCAGCACCGGCTGAGCGCCCCCGGTCGTCGGGCGGACCATCCGTCCGACGGCCGGACCGACACCCGTTCCGTTCCCGCTCCGCCCCGTGTGCCTCCGGGAGGAAGTCATGGCAGAAACAGCACCGAAGCACTATCCGTGGGAAGACGGCCTGGCGGCGTTCGCGGCCTCGACCCAGAGCTCGATCACGAGCCGGGACGCCGTCATCGGCAAACCGTGGATCACCGGGATCCAGGTCAGCAGCACCCTCAAGTCGACGAACGACGCACTGAAGCCGTACGACAAGGACAAGGGCCAGGCCGGCTTCGACATGTGGGCCGAGTGGGTCTATCCGAAGGCCGAGGGCGACGTCTACGAGAGGAGCACCATCGTCGGCGTCACGGTCGACTGGAACTTCTGGCAGCTCCAGCCGCCCGCCGGCGACACCGATACCCCGCTCGGGCACTTCGGGCACGCCGCGGACAACATCCTCGGCCCGCTGATCTGGGGCGGCGGCTTCAACGACCGTACCAATGCCGCGACGTTCGATCAGGCGGCGACGGTCATCTCGGCCGTCAACACCTGGGTCAAGGAACAGCAGGGGAAAGTCCAGGGCTGGGCCGACAGCGTCGAGGGCGCCGGCAGCGAGTTCCAGGGCAGCGCGGCGGGCCGGTTCAAGGAAGTCCTCATCGGGCTGCGGAACCAGCTCATCCAGGTGCACGTCGAGCTCGGCGACGACGCCGACGCCAAGGCGAAGTGCCTGCGCGAGACCGCGGAGGCGCTGCGCGCCGCGTACAAGGGGCTGTACAGCGGCTACGCCGCCTGGAGGGCGGTCCCGGACAAACGACTCGAGGGGGGGACGAAGTGGATCCTCAAGAACGACGACCTGGACAAGGACGGCAAGGGGGTGTCGTTCTCCTGGCCCTCCGAGTGCGTCCACTCGGCCTTCGGCGCGGCCACGGCCTACGTGACGCCGACGATGACCACGAACGGCGACGGAACGCGCACCTTCAAATTCACGGCCACCGGAGCGGCCCCGTCGCCGGACGACAAGGAAGCCCTGAAGGCGTGGATCGACGAGATCTCCAAGAAGATCTGGACCTCGTGGATCGAGATCGTCCTGGACAAGCAGGCGACCGAGGTGATGGCCACCTTCAAGACGGCGTACGCGCACGCCGCCGCCGTCCTCCAGAAGCTCGAACCCCCGCAGAAGTGGCTGCCGGCCGACAAGCCGCCGACCCAGGAGGGCCCCAAGCCGCCGCCCGGTACCGGCGGCGGCGGTGCGGGTGACGGCGGTGCGGGCGGCGGTGCGGGCGGTGGCGGCACCGGCGGGATCGGCGGGATCGGTGACAACAAGGACAAGAAGGGCGCCGGGGGCGGCTCCGGCACGGGCAAGATCCCGCCTCCACCGCCCACCACGGTGCCCGGGAACCCCGGCGGCATCGGTGGCAACAAGGGCCCCGGTGGCGGCCAGTCCACGCTGCTGGACGGAAAGGGAAAGCCGGTCCTCGGCAAGGACGGCAACCCGATCACCGTGCCGCCCGGCAGCACCGTCAACGGCAAGGGCGAGGTGATCGGCCCGGACGGCAAGCCGGTGCTCGGCAAGGACGGCAAGCCGATCATCGTTCCCCCGGGGACGACGGTCAGCAAGCCGACGACCGTGCCGGGCACCGACAACACGACCGGCGGGGGCGCGTTCAAGGTGCCGGTCGGTTCCAAGCGGAACGACGACGGCACCGTCACCGGCCCGGACGGCAACCTGCTGAAGGACGCCAACGGCAACACGGTCGTGCTCGGCAAGGACGACACGATCGACAAGGACGGCATCGTCCGGGGGTCGGACGGCAGGCCGGTCTCCCAGTTCGAGCAGCTGATGAACGACCAGGCGCACGCCATCATCGCCGGCCGCCCCGGCACCGGCGTCAGCTACCCCGGCGGAGGAGTCTCCACCGGAGGCAACTGGACCGGGCTGCCGTCGTTCGGCGGGATCTCCACCGGGACCGGGACGGGTGGCATCACCACCTCGTTCAAGGGCGGCCCGGACCTGGCGGGCCAGTCGTTCGGCAGCTCGGGCGGCCGCGGCAGCATCGGCGGCATCGGCGCGTCCGGCCCGCCGACCATCGGCATCGGCGGCCGGTCGGCGGTGATGGGCGACGCGGCCAAGGCCGCCGAACTCGCCGCCGAGGCGCAGGCCGGCCGCTCCGCCGCGGGACGGGCCGCGACGGCCGCCGCCGAGGAGTCCCAGCTGATGGGCCGGGGCATCTCGACCACGGGCGGCGCCGGCGGCATGAGCGGCCCGATGATGCCGCCGATGGGTGCCGGTGCCGGCGCCGGGGCCGCCGGCGGCCAGGGTGAGAAGGAGCGCCAGCGCACCACCTGGCTGTCCGAGGACGAGGAGGTCTGGGGCACCGACTCCGGTGCGGTGACGGGGGTCATCGGCCGCTGATCGGGGCGCTCGCGGCCGGAGTCGAACCGGGCGGGCGGGCGCAGCCGTAGAGAGGACCGTACGACCCCATGGACCGGTGCGTCCCGGGCCCGACACCTCCGGGCCCGGGACGCACCCTCGGGAAGAGAGGGAGGTGCGGGCGTGGAGTTCCCGTTCACCGCACAGATCGAGCAGGCGATGGCCGCGCTGGGGGAGCAGCAGGCCAGGATGGCCGCGGCGGCCAAGGAGCTGGAGACGGCGACCGCCTCGGTGACCTCCAAGGACCGGCTGGTCACCGCCGTGGTCGGAGCGCAGGGACAGGTGGTGTCGCTGACCTTCCACACCACCGCCTACCGCTCGATGGCCCCGGGCGAGCTGTCCAAGGCCCTCATCGACGTGCTGAACACCGCGCGGGCCGACATGGGCGACCGGGTGGCCGAGACGATGAGCGGGTTCAGCGGCCTCGGCGAGACCCTGGCGGCCTCGATGACCGGCGGCACCGAGCTGGGCGACCTCTTCGCCCCGCTGCGGCAGATGCGGCCCGGGTTCGCCGACGCGGCGGCGGCCGAGGAGCGGCGCAAGCGCGACCGGCAGGAGGAGTTCCGTGGCTAAGCCGAGGCTGACCGCGCTGTCGGACCTGACCGACAAGTTCTCCAAGTACCCCGAACTGTCCGACCTCTTCCAGGAGTTCGAGGTCAAGACGGGGGAGATCAACCAGTACAACAAGAACTCGGCCGGCAGCGACGAGATCGGCACGACGTACCACGACAACGTCGACGAGCCCACCACGTCGATCACGGCGCTGTTCAAGAAGGTGCGGAAGACGGTCGAGAGCGCCGGGAGGGGCGGGACGAACACCTCCAACATCCTCAACGACGCCGACCAGGACGCCAGGAACGCCTGACGAGGCCCCTCCGGCCCGCCCCGCGTCCGGGCGGGCCCCACCGGTCCGCCGGACCTCCGCCGCCGGGCACCCCCCTCCCCGCTCGTCCACTGCCAGGAGTGCACCACCGTGTCGATCATGCTGCCGCCGGGCCTGGCGAAGTTCTTCAGCATCGTGACCGGCATGAAGTGGCCGGAGGCGAACGAGGACCACCTGCGGATAGCGGGCGACGACTACCTGGCCATCCACGAGAAGGTCCCCGAGCTCCGCGGCTACCTGGTCGAGCTGGTCAAGCTCTGCGGCGAGAGCTTCGAGGGTCAGGCGGCCGACGCCTTCATGGAGCAGATGCGCCAGTTGATCGGCGAGACCGGCGGCCCGGACTACGTCTCGGCGGCGGGCGAGATGGCCAAGCAGCTCGGCGACTTCGCCCACAAGGTGGCCAACCAGGTCGAGTACGCCAAGTGGATGATCATCGCCCAGCTCATCCAGCTGGTGGCCCAGATCGCCTGGGCGATCGCCATGTCGCCGATCACCTTCGGCGGCTCGCTCGCGGGGATCTTCGTCGCCTACGAGACCGCGGGCGCGGTGATCAAGCAGGTCTTCATCTGGCTGTTCAAGCAGCTCCTGCTGCACGAGTTCCTCTCCATCACCACCGCCATGCTGATGGACGGGATCATCCAGGGCATCCAGATCGGCCAGGGCCACAAGGACAAGTGGGAGAAGGAATCCTTCATCCAGTCGATCGAGATGGGCGCGATCAACGGCCTGCTCACCGGTCCGCTGGAGCTGTTCACCTTCGGCCTCGGCAAGGCCTTCGGGCGGATCTTCGGGCGCGGCGTCAGCAAGGGGCTGCAGGCCGACCTCAAGGCGCTGGCCGGATCCGAGTTCAAGGGCCTGCTGAAGAACCTCCCGACCGGCACGTTGAAGGAGGCCCTCAACCTCATGCGGAAGGAGGGCAGCCTCACGCTCAAGACCGCCATCGAGCAGGCCGAGAAGAACGTCGCCAAGGACCTCGCGAAGAAGACCGCCAAGGAAGCCGCGAAGAACACCGCCAAGGAGGTCGCGAAGAACACCGAGAAGAAGGTCCAGGACAACGCCCTCAAGGAGCTCGCGGACAAGGTCGGGGAGAAGTTCGGCAAGGAGGCCGGGGAAAAGGGGATCGAGAACGTCGCCGAGCACCTCAGCAAGGTCGAGAAGCTCACCCAGAAGATGGGGGAGACCTTCGAGCGGCAGCTCCTCGAGCTCGGCATCGACAAGGAACTCTCCAACGCCGCGGGCCGGTTGATCGCCTCGCGGCTCGCCACCCAGGGCGCCCGCTACGCCATCGACCTCGGAACCGTCAACAAGCTGGTGTCGACGCTCGTCGCGGCCAGCGGAAGGATGGAGTCGGGCACGCTCAGGGCCGAACTGCAGGGCATCACCAAGCAGATCGGCCACATGCAGAACGAGCTGAAGCAGCTCGGCGGCGGTGCGCTGGACAGCGGGATGAGGGACCTGAAGTTCCTCCAGGCGGAGCAGCAGCACCTGCGGGACACCATCCAGGCCACCCAGGACCTCGCGGGGCGCGCGGTGAGCCTGATGGACGGCCTGCACCCGCAGACCGCCGGGCAGTTCCTGTACCGGTTCGGCGAGGGCGTCGGCAACTACCTCAAGGGCGGCGTCCAGAACATCGTCACCGAGGGCGCGTACAACCTGGCCTTCGGCGAGAACCACAAGTTCACCGTCAGCGTCGAGAGCTTCTACGGCGGCGTCGCCATGGGCGCGCTCGGCCACCTCGGGCACATCGCCGGCGGCCCGCTGCGACTGCGGATGGAGGACATCAACCTCCCCAACTACGCGCGCTTCCCGCTGGCCGTGGTGTCCACCCTGATGGGCCACCCGACCTCCCTGTGGGTCTCCCGCCCGGAGGGGGCGGGGGCGGTGGGCGGCGGCCCCGAGGGAATCGGCGGCAAGCTGCCCGGGACCGGCCCGCTGGACGCCTCGCGGCCGGAGAACCTGAGGACGGACTCCGACGGCTCCGCGGCCCCGGCCGGGGACAAGTCGGCGAAGCCCCCGGCGGGCAGTCCGAGGACGACCGGCGGGGACGGCTCGACGAGGACGTCGTCCGAGGCGCCCAAGTCCTCCTCGAACAACGAGAGGCCGGAGGCGCCGAAGCCGGCCAACACGACGGGGGGCCCGAAGGAGACGCCGGAGCAGGCACCGAGGCACGAAGCGGAGCGGAAGACCGCGGAGCAGACGGCCGCGGAGCAGAGGACCGCGGAGCAGACCTCGGAGGGGTCCGCCCCGCCCGTGACGCGGCCCAGGACGGAGTCGTCGGTCGAGGCGCCGATTCCGGTGGAGCAGCCGGCCGCTCCGCCCCGGCAGCACGACGACGGCGGGAACCAGGGCACCCGCGAGCGGCAGGACCTCGACCCGAAGCCGAAGGACTCGCACGACCCCAAGGATCCCAAGGACCCGAAGGACCCGAACGATCCCAAGGACCCGAAGGACCCGAACGATCCCAAGGACCCGAAGGACCCCGACGAGCCCAAGGGGTCCGACAGGTCCGAGGGGTCCGACGGGTCCGACGGGCCGTCGAAGTCCCGGCCGGAGCCGCAGCCCGACCTGCAGCCGAAGCCCGACGCACAGCCGAAGCCCGAACCGGTCGTCCACGAGCGCCTGGACTACCTCCGCACGGGCGGCGACGGCGACGTCCCGTGGGACCGCGGCAACTTCCTGCCCGAGGGCGAGGGGCGGCAGCCCGGGTGGGTCGCGGGCAAGCCGGGCGCCGACCTGCCGGACGTGCTGTCGCTGCTGCCCGTCCGGAACGACCGCTACACCGTCGCGATCCACACCGACGAGAGCGGCGTGCCCGTGTCGGCCAAGGACCTGGCCGCCGTGATCGTGGGCCTGGACAGCCTCGGACACCTGTCGGGCGGTCGCCGCACGATCGAGTTCGTCTCCTGCAACCTCGACAGCGCGCACCCGAACTACATCAAGCAGGTGATGGCCGAGGTCTGGTCGCACCCCAAGCTCGCCGACCTGAAGGCCGTCGCGGCGAACGGGCCGGTCTGGGTGGCGCCCGGGTTCGACGGTACGACCATGAAGACGGCCTCCGGCACCGGCCACGTGATCGTCGCGGACAAGGTCGGCTTCGACTCGCTGGGCCGTCCGGCGGTCGTCGGCGGCGGCGAATGGCACACGTACGCCAAGTCGCCCGACGGCGACCAGCCGATCGTGACCACGACCGCGTCGACGAAGCCGACGGAGTACCAGCACCAGTCCGAGGGCGACCTGCGCCCCATGGACACCGCCGTGCGCTTCGGCACCGAACCGGACGCCTACCACTACACCGACGCCCCCGAGCACATCCGCGCCGAGGCGGACGGCGAGCGGGCGGAGCAGTGGCGCCGAACCCAGCGGGACCTCCAGGACCAGTACGAGGCCAAGCTCACCGAGGCGGCAGAGGAGCTGCGGGCCGACCCGGACGGCAGCGGCCACCGGCGCGAGGACGAGGCCGAGCGGCTGCTGAACGAGGCCCTCGACGCCCCCGGCCGGTTCCCGGAGGATGCGCCGGCGAACCTGCGCGGAGCGGTCCACGAGCGCGCCCGGGCGATGATGTACGAGGAGCTGGCCGCCCGGCCGGGGGAGCGCGAGCGGATCCTCGGCGACCTCGACGGCCTGGTGCGGGTCGCCTCCGTCCGCGAGGCGGCCGTCCGGGTGGCGGTGCAGCACTTCGACCGGGCGGCGGCCGCCTGGAACGCCCCGCGGATCACCGACGGCGACACCGGCGTCGCCCACACCCCCGACCGCACCCCCGCTCCCGTCGTGGACCTCGTCCGGCAGGACTTCAAGGCGCGGGCGGAGGCGGAGGTCGCCCGGATCTACGCCGACGCGGACAGCCTCACCACCGAGGCCAACACCCGGGCGGGGAACGCCCTCCAGCGGCTTACCGAGCACGCGCGCGACGAACTCGCCCTGCACACCGACCGGGCGAACGCCCTGGCCCTCGCCAAGGACCGGGTCGAGCGGGCCGCCCACGACTGGTACGAGCGGCTCTCCCCGGCCGACCGGGAACTGCTCGACGCCGCCGGGGTGACGGAACGCCCCGAGCTGTCGTCGAGCAGCATGCAGGCGGTCCGGGACCGGCTGCGCGACCGCCTCGCCGCCGACTTCGAGAAGGCGGCCGGCCCGCTGGACGCGGCGACCGGCAAGCGCCGGGACCGCGACGAGGCCGTGGAGCTGTTCACCCGGTCCCTGGCCGGGCACGACCGGGCGCTGCCGCACGAGTTCGCCGTCCAGGCGGTCCGCGAGGCGGCGATCCGCCGGGCCGTCGCGGAGACGGAGAAGGCGGCCGAATCCTGGGCCGAGGACGCCGCGCGCAAGGAGTTCGCCGAGAAGTTCGGCGCCGGCGAGTCCGACGTGCTGCGGGCCAGGGACACGGTGCTCCGCGAACTCGCCGAGGAAGCGGACCGGGCCGCCGCCGAACGCGTCGGCGAGCCGGCCGCGCTCCGCGGCGCCCTCGACCGGCTCACCGACCCCGCCGCCCTGCACGACCGGCTCACCCACCAGGCCGCCCGCCTCGCCGTCCGCCGGCAGGCCACCGCGGAGGCCCAGGCCGTCGCCCGCGAGCACGGCCTGTCCACGCACGCCGCCGAGCGCCTGGCGGAGGGCCACGGCGACCGGATCGCCCGCGCCTTCGACGAGTCCTTCCGCTCCCACGAGGACCTCGCCGGCCGCCAGGAGCACTGGGAGGAGAGCCGCCGCGAGCTCACCGGGGAACTGGCCGAGCACGCCGCCTTCGAGAAGGAGGCCGCCCCCGCCCTGCGCGAGGCCGCCAAGGGCTTCGACGGGCTCGCGGCGCGCCACGACCTCAACGAGGCCCTGACCGACCACCTCAAGCGCGAGTACGGCGACGACTTCATCGCCCACTACCGCGAACTGTGGACGCTCGCCCACTTCGACGCGGCCGGCTGGAAGGCCCACCAGCGCGCACACGAGGACGCCTTCGGCCGCCGGACGGAAGCCAGTCCCGAGGAGGGTGGCGACCGTTCCCCGGACGGGGGAGCCGCGGGGGCCCTGATCCGGACCACCGGCGGCGACCACGGCGGCGCCGACGACCGGGGGGCCGACGGCGGAGGTGCCGTCCGGGCCCGGGACACCGCCGACCTGCCCGGCGAGCACGACCCGGCGGTGGTCGTCGCCTCGGCGCTGGGCGCCCCGGGCGCCCTCCACGAGCACCCGCCGGCCACGACCGAGATCCGCCCCGGCGTGCACTGGCTGGCCGACCGCGGCTCCGACCCGCGCGCCACCGACGAGGCGCTCGCCCACTTCCCCTCCGACCCGTCCCACTTCACCCTGGTCTTCCACGGCAAGGGACCGGACGGCGCGCCGCATCTCGACGGAAAGCCCGTCCCGCCCCGCGAGTTGGCCAGGACCGCGCTCGACCTGTACGACCGGGGCGTGTGGGACGGCCGGCCGCTGCGCCTGGCCGGCTGCGACGTCGGCCGCGGCGGCGCGGACTCGTACGCGGGCCGTTTCGTCGCCGCGCTGCGCGAGCAGCGACCGGCGCTGAAGGTCGAGGTGGACGCCCCGGGCGGCACCCTGTGGCTGGTGCCCGACCGCGTCGCGGGCGACGGTTCGCGCCGGCTGGTCGTCACCCGCGACGTCGGCTTCGACAGCGCCGGACTCCCGCGCGTCGAGCCGGGCGGCCACTGGGTCCGGCTCACCGCCCCGGCCGAGCACACCCCGGCGGAGCACGCCCCGGCCGAGCACACCCCGGCGGAGCACACCCCGGCGGAGCACGCCCCGGCCGAGCACGCCCAGGTGGTGGCCACCGAGCTGCCGGCCCACCAGGACGGCGGGTCCGCACCGCTGACCGCCACGTCCGAGCACCGGATCGTCGCGCCGGACCCGCAGGCGCATGAGTTCGGCGCGGGCCGCAAGCACCTGTACAACGCGCCGGAGTACGAGACCGTCGCACAGAACTTCGAACGGTCCGTCGGCCTGCTCGCCTACCGGGACGAACGGGCGCTGCAAGCGGCCCGGGGGAGCGCGTACCGGCTGTACGAGGCGCTGAAGTCGGCGCACGGCGACCCGACCGGCGAGCAGGTCTACCGGGTCTTCCTGAGCAAGGACCTGACCTCGGCCGGGCAGGTCGGCGAGCACCTCACCCGGGACGAGTTCCACGAGCTGCTGGCGACGGGCAACCTCCGCGAGCTGATGACGGCCTTCTTCAACGCCGCCTACGCCCACGACGCCACGCAGCCACCCGGCTCGTACGGTCTCAAGCAGCTGCTGACCGGCCTGGCCGAGCACGGGAATCCGGCCGCCCGGCTGCGCGAGCTGGGACTGGACAGTACCCGGGTGCCGCAGCAGCTGGACTACCTCAACAGCTCCACCCGGAAGGTCTCGCACACGCTGACCGGCGGGGCCGGCTACTTCGACAAGGACTACTTCGCCACCGGTGCGGTCGCGCACCGGGCCCCACTGGCACTGCAGCGGGAGTTCCGGGCCAGCTCCGATGCCCGCACGCCGCGGACCGAGACGAATCCGTTCGAGCTGGACCGCAAGCTCATCGAGCTCCGGATGCCGCTGAGCCCCCGGGAGAAGACGTTTCAGGGCGCCGACTCCTCCCAGGCCCTCCAGTGGGAGCCCGGCAACTTCAAGCACGACGTCAACACGGCCTCCAAGTGGTACGGCGAGGCCCGGAACACCAAGGGAATGCAGCTCAGCACCGGCGTCTCGGCGACGACGGCGAAGATGCTCGGCGCGTTCCGCGCGCTCAAGGTCCCGGACGTCACGGCAGAGGACATGCTGCTCGCGCTGGTCGGCTGGATGCTGCCGCTGGGCGACCACTCGCTCTACGAGATCCTCAAGGGCGCCGAACTCGCCGGGGAGCTCCCGCCGGTACCGTCGCACCTGTTGACCGAGGCCGCCGCGATGTACCGGCACATTCCGGGCCTGCCCGAGGGCACTCTGCGCCGGGAGCTCGGGATGCTCCCGCACGAGTCGGTGTACCACGCCCTGGCGAGCCGCTCCCGCCGCAACGGCGGCTTCGAGGAGGAGGGCCTGGAATCCGTGCGCCGGGTGTGGCAGCGGATGGTCGAGCCGGGGAAGGTGCCGTACCCGTTCGAGCGGGAGTGGCTGGCCGACAACGGGCTGACGCGGGAGCAACTCGGCGCGCGGCTGAGCGTGGCCCACGTCGAGGCGCTCAACATCTACACCGGGAAGGCGTACCCGCTGGTCAACGCGCTGTTGAAGTACGACGGACCGTTGCTTCACACCGCGCTGGCCAAGCAGATCGACGCCCTGCTGGCCGGGAAGGTCGAGGCGGTGCCGTCGATGCTCCTGGAGCACCCGGTGCTCGGCGGGCTCATCGCGACTCCGGGGCCGCAGCACCGGACGCCCGAGCACACCGCGGAACTCTCCCGGATGGCCAGGGAACTGTTGCCCGAGATCGAGAAGGAGCTGCGGATCCACGCCGAGATGATCATCGAGGCGTTGGACCGGCTGCCGGCGGTGACCGGGGTCGTGTACCGGGGAGAGTGGGGGCTGGGCCGCCTGGACGGTCCGGAGAGCGTGTTCACGGCGGCCAGGCCCGGCAACAAGCAGAGCAGCGCGGGGCTGCTCAGCACCAGCCGGCTGGAGGAGACGGCCCAGGAATTCCTGGCGCCCGACGAGAAGCTCGCCCAGTACGGACTGGCCCACCGGGTCCTGGCCCGGATCCGCCTGGCGGGCGACAGCGGTGTCGACATCACGCCCTTCTCCCGCTACCGGGACGGGGAGCGGGAGATCCTGATGAAGCCCGGTGCGGTCCTCACGGTCACGGGCAGCGGCACCGGCAGCGCGGGCACCGGACCGTACGAGCGGATCGACTACATGGAGAACGGATCCGCGCGGCCGTTCGAGTGGCAGAACGACTCGCCGCAGTGGCCCCAGCGGCTCCACGAGAAGCTCAGGTCCCAGCTGGCCGGCCTGGCGAACACGTCCGAGGCGCGGTTCCACCGGGACCTCTGGCAGCTGGCCAAGGCTGCGGGTGCCCACGTCGGGCTGCCGGACGCGCGCCGGGCCCATGCGGACGCTCCGGACGACGTCCTGGTCCGCCGGGCGACCGAGCACCTGTGGGACGCCGCGCGGATCACCGCCACCCTGCACGACGCCGTCGGGCACACCCTCGCCGAGCTCACGGGTGCGTCCCTGGTCGCCACCCTGGCCCGCACCGAACTCGGTCTGTCCCCGGACCACCGGATCACCCAGGACGACCTGCAGCGGTTCACCGGACAGGTGACCGGCAGGACCGGAACGGGCGACCACGACCTGCGCCGGATCCTGGCGGTCGCACAGGACGTGGAGTACACCGACCACGCCTCGGCCGTGGCCGCCCTGCGGACGGCCTGGGAGGCCGTCGGGCGGGCCGACGCGGAGCCGGCGGTCCCGGGCGAAGCGGGCCTGTACCTGCTGGGGGACCGGCCCGCGGAGCACGACGCCCTGGTGCCGCTCCTGACCACGCTGCAGTTCCGGGGCGACTTCCTCACCGTGGTGCTGGACACCGTCGGCGGGCGCCCCGCTCTGCACGGCACCGCCCTCACCCCGGCCGAGGCCGCGCACGCCCTGTTCAAGCTGGTGGAGGACGGCAGCTGGGACGTCCGCCGGCCCCTGCGCCTGCTGGCCACCGACCTGGCGTCGGACGCCCACCGGTCGTACGCCGATCAGATGCTGAACCACCTGTGGCGGATGGACCGGAGGATCCTCGCGCTCGCGGCGGCGGGAAACGTCTGGATCGCCGCCTCGCCGCTCGGCACCACGCACCTCCTCGTCGCCGAGAAGGTCGGCCTGTCCGTCGCCGGGGAGCAGGTGTACGCCGGTCCCGGAAACTGGGTCTGGCTGGAGCACGGGAGCCGGCCGGAGAAGCTCGGGCCGTACTTCGCCGACGAGAAGACCGAGTTCAGGGTGACCAACGGCGAAGGGCTGCCGCTCGTGGGCCCGGCACCCCACACCGTCGGGCTCGGCACCGAGGTCACCTCCTGGGAGACGCACCTCGATCCGGACCCGGCCGACGACCACCTGGTGCACGGGCCGGGGCAGGAGTCCGAGGGAAGGATCATCGAGCTGGACGACCTGCTGGAGGACGGCGGGAACACCGCGCACGGATCGCCGGCGGTGGACGGGAACGCCGCGGCGGGGCAGCAGACGGGACCGGGCGCTCAGGTGCCGCCGACCTTGCCGCCGGTGCCCGGTCCGGTCGTGCACCGACTGCCGGGCGACGACTGGGTCCAGCAGGGCCGGCCGCTCACGGATACCTCGGGAGGGTTCCACGGCTGGGTGCTGGACGGCACGGTGCTGCCGGAGTTCGGGTACGTCGAGAGCTCGTCCAGGACGTTCGAGATCGTGGGCCGCGCCGATGCGGACGGTTTCCCGACGGTCGACGGGCACCAGGTCACCTCCTGGGAGATGGCCCGCCTGATCGCGGATCTCAAGAAGCACGGGTACTGGAGCGGGACGGGGGACATCGAGCTCGCCGTCCCCCGCCTCGGCGCGACGCAGGGCGGCGTGTACCTGGCCACACTCCACGTGTACCTCTCCATGAGGGACGTGCACGTCACCATGCGGGCACCCAAGGAGGACCTCTGGTTCGTGCCGTTCCCCGGTCGGCACATCGGCGATCCCCTGCCTCCCGGGGGCGGCCGGACCTTCGTCGCTTCGACCTCGACCGGCTACGACTCCCACGGCTTCCCGGTGGTCGCCACGGGCGGAACGTGGATGATGGTCAAGCCCGATGCGGGACAGAGCGGCAGCAACGTGCAGATGGTGCCCGTGGTCATCGAGGTGCCGGCCGGTTACTCGGGGGTTCCCGCCGACCAGGTCGCCACGGAACTCTCCTCGGACCTGCGGCTCACCGGACCGGCCCCCACCCCGCCGCCGCCCGGCACGGTGACGCGGCCGCCGTCGCCGACGGACACGGCGATGCAGCAGCCGCCGTCCCCGCCGTCCCCGCCGTCGCCGACGTTCCCGGCGCCCGCGCCGACCGGGCAGGACGGGCAGGTCGCGCCGGGCCGGCCACCGGTGGGACTGGGCGGCGGGGAGATGCCGGTACCGGGGCCGCTGCACGAGTGGGTGCAGGCGCTGGAGCACCTCTCCTCGGAGGACCGGCGTGAACTCGCGGCGGACCAGGCCTTCATGGCGGGTCTGCGGGGCGAGCTGGGGCCGGAGGACTTCGCGCAGGCGGCGGCGCGGCTGCTCGTCGACGTCGACCCCCGGACGCACCAGCCGGTCGCGGCCCGCCGGACGGCCGAGGACCTGGTGGCGCGGATGCTGGCGAACAAGGAGGTCGCGGAGCGGCTGGTGGCGGCGGGCCTGCGGGTCGGAGTGGTGCCGCGTGACGTGCCGATGACGGAGGTCCCGGGCTTCGCGGCGTCCGGGCACGGCACGGGTGACGGGCGTGACTGGTCGGTGGTGCGGGGCTCCAGCGGGCACGGGACCGTGCTGATCACGGAGGAGAACCTGCTCGGTGCGCGGACGCCGGTGGGGCAGCATCCGGCGTACGCCGAGGGGTACTCCACGTCGGCGCACGAACTCGCGCACGCGATCCACGAGTTCGGTCTGACCGAGGCGCAGCGGGAGCTGGTCGGGGAGGCCTTCCGGGACCGGAGCGTGTCCGACGCGCTGGCGGAGCTGTTCGGCGAGGAGTCCGTGACGGCCTGGCCGGACGGCGGTCTGCGGGACGGGAACGGCGAGCGGGTCGGGAACTACTCGGCGCGCGACGAGCACGAGTTCTTCGCGCAGCTGGTGACGGCGTACTTCGGGCACAACCACGGCAGTGACCCGTTGACCGGGTCGCCGCGCAACAACGGTGCGCCGTGGGTGCGGGAGAACGTGCCCGAGCTGGTGCCGCTGCTGGAGCGCCTCTTCGGGACGGACCCGCGGGCGGCCCATCCGGAGCCGGCCAACCAGGTCGGCCGGACCGAGGCCGAGGAGCAGCTGTTCACCGGGTTCCGGGAGTTCATGGACTCCGCGGTCCGCGAACGCGGGACCGTCGCCCGGCTGGACGAGGAGGACCTGTTCGGCCGCTTCCGGGAGTTCATGGACTCCGCGACGCGGGAGAGGGCGACGGTCGTCCGGCCGAGCGAGGAGGAGGTGTTCACCGGGTTCCGGGAGTTCATGGAATCCGTGGCGCCGGTGGACGAGACGGTCGTCGAGCAGCACGACCAGGGGCAGCACGCTCCCCTGGAGGTCCTGCAGCCGGGTGACACCGTCACCGACCTGAACGGTGTCGTCCGCACCGTCGTCGGCCCGGAGCTGCCCGCCCGTCCGTCGCGGATCGACGAGCACGGCCTGGCGTCCTCGGACGTGCTGATCGGGCTCGGCAGCACCCGCACCCAGCTCCTCGACCACTTCACCCGCCGGTTCGCCGCGGCGCTGCACGGTGAGGAGCCGGCGGCCAGGACGCTCGCCGAGAGCCTGTTCGGCGCGGAGACCCTGCAGGCGAAGCTCACGGCGCTGTCCCGGGGCGAGGTGTGGGACGTGCCGTTCTCGGCGGGCTCCTGGAGCGGTACCGTCCGGGTCGGGGCCGACCTCGGGAACAGCACCTTCCTGAGGGCCGCCGACAACTTCGAGTTCGAGTACGGCTCGGAGCGGCAGACCTCGGTCGGCGTGACCGGGGACCGGCTGCTCCAGGGGAACGTGGGCGGCCAGGCGAAGTTCAAGTTCGGCAAGCCGGCCGACCTCACCGAGACCGTCGGCTACCGGTACGGCCGGCAGCACGGGACGACCGACGCCCAGGCGAGCCGGACGGTGGCCCGCGGCAAGACCTCGGAGACCGCCGCGCTGTTCGACACCGTCTTCCACCTGTCGGCGCGGTTCCTCGACCTCACCCACCGCGGCACCGACGTGTCCCCGGAAGCCGTCCCGCGACCGATCGGACCGGTGGACGTGCGGGCCCAGGTCGCCGTTCCGCTCCGGGAGACCGGCGCTCCGCTGCCGGTCGACCTCCCGCTCCTCCCGCCGCCCGGGGCGGGCCCGGGCGGGCGGCTGTCCGGCTCGCACATCGTGACGGACGTGTGGGCACTGCGGCACCGGCCGGAGCCGGTCGAGGGGCCCGAGGGCATCCAGCTCCCCGACCTGAACGCACCCGGTGCCGGCGGCAAGGGCATCGCCGCGTTCGTCGCGGGCTTCGAGACCCAGGCGCGGGAGCACTTCGGCAGCGCCTGGCCCGCGTTGAAGGCCAAGCTGCTGGACGAGGTCGACCTGGGCGCGCTGCACCAGGACCTCAAGGCGCTGATGTCGGGCGAGACCCTGACCGTCGAGGTGGACGGCCTCGTCGGCCCCAAGGCCGTCATCACCCTGAAGAACGCCCGGATCCACACGATCGGGCAGACCGCGGAGCTGCCGGCCACCGAGTTCAACATCGCCACCGGAACGTCCCGCTCGCACGTCCATCAGGACACCACGAGCACCGGCTGGCAGTTCCCGCTGCCGCTCAGCGCGACCGGGTCGGCCAAGAACGGCGGCGGAGGCGCCGGCGCCGGTGCCGGGACCGGCCGGGACCGGGTGACGCTGAACGGCGGCGGCGACGAACTGTCGCTGGGCACCAAGGTGAAGACGGCGGCGGTGGTGTTCGAGGGGGAGGCGCGGATCCAGGTCGAGTTCGGCCCCTTCGGCACCCTGCGGCCCGGCCCGGCCCGTTCCGTCGACGCCGGGCTCGGCTTCCGGGTGGTCGTCGACCGGGCGGAGACCTCCCCGCCGACCCCGGGCCAGGAGAACCCGGCCCCGCACCCGGACCACGCGCCGCTGCCCCCCGGCACCCTGGTCCCGCACCCGCCGACCGGGATCTGGCACGGCTCGGCCGCCTACACCGGCCTGCCCGTGACCACGGTCGTCCGTGACGTGCACAGCGTCGCACCGCTGCACGCCCGGCTGGACGAGATCGGCCTCGCCCAGCTGGGGGCGAAGACGTGGCGCGGGGTCAGGGAGGACGTCCTGCGGGCGTTCTCGCAGGCGGCCGTCGGCGCCCACCTGGTGGGCATGACCCACGAGGTCCCGCTGCGCGGCCCCGCCGTCACGCTCGGCCCGCTGAGCAGGCTCGGCCTCGGCGTCACCGCGCACGTCACCTCGCTGACGTACCGGCGGGAGCAGGCGTCGGCGGACCTCAACCCCGTCCGGGAGAGCACCACCTTCGAGTCGAAGCGGCTGCTGAACTCCGACAGCAGGAACGTCTCGGCCCAGGCCTTCGGCAAGGGGCCGGTGCACACCCGCGAGAACGTGCTGGACGGGAACGGCAAGCCGTTCACGGACACCCTCCAGGGCACCGCCACGGTCCAGCACGAGGTGCGCGACCGGGACGGCTGGCGGGGCGGCGCCTCGGCCAAGAGCTACGCCAACGGCAAGTACCGCAGCGCCCAGGTGCTGTACGACGCGAGGTTCGAGCTCCGGCTGACGCTGAACGGCAGGCCGCACGGCGAACCGGTCGCGCTGGACGCCGCGTTGAGCATGGAGCAGGCGCACACCGAGCCCCGGGAGCGGCCCGACCGGGTCATCGCCAACCCCTTCGACGAAGCGGTGCCGCCGCCCGCCGACCCGCCTGCCCCGCAGCCGGAGCCCGCGGGGCAGGCCCCCGAGCACCTGAGCGTCCCCGACAGGCTCGGCCACTCCGACGTGGTGCTCAGCGTCGGCCGGCGCGGCCCGTCCGTCCTGGAGGAGGCCCACCGCGTCCTCGGGACGGCGGGCCCGGTCTCCGCCCACGCGTCGGCCCGGCTCGCCGCCCACCTGGACACGGCCGGCCTGACCGCCTCGCTGTCCCGGCTCAGCCGGGGCGGCAGCCTCAAGGTGTCGGTGGACACCGGCAACTGGAAGGGGACGGTGGAGGTCACCGTCGCCCCGCTGGCCCTGCGGCACCGGCGGACGGTGGACGGCTTCGAGTTCGAGCTCGGGAGCCAGCAGCGCACCGTCGTCGGCTACAGCTGGGACCGGCTCAGCCGCTGGCGGGGCGGGGTCTCCCTCAAGGGCACCGTCCCGCACGTGAGCGTCACCGGCGAGTACGCCCACACCCGGGACAGCGCGCGCGGCCTCACCATCGAGCGCACCGGCGGCACCGGAAGCCGCGGCAAGAGCGTGGAGACCGCCGAACTGTTCGACGGGGACGCCGTGTTCACGGTCCGGTTCGTGCCGGGAATGCTCCAGCGCTCGCTGGCCGAGGCGACCGCGCAGGCGCCCGTCCTGGTGGCCGCCCCGCACCGCGAGGTGGTCCGGCCCCCGGCCGGCGACAACCCGGCGGTCCTGCAGCTCCCGGACAAGCGGCTCGGCTCCTCGGACATCGTCACCCGGGTCCACCTGGAGGCCCAGGACGGAACGGTGCGCACCGGGCCGCGGGCGGTGGCCGACGTGGTCGCCGAGCTGGCGCCAAAGGGCCGGGCGGTGCTCGGCCGGGACTGGGCGGGGATGCGGACCCGGCTCCTCGACGCCCTCGACTTCGACAGGCTGCACCCGCTGCTGAAGCCCATGACCTCGGGCCACGAGATCGTCCTGACGCACGGCCGCAGCACGGTGCGGATCACCGCCTCGGTGGACCGGATGACCAAGTCCGGCGACGCGCCCCAGGTCGAGTTCAACATCGGTGCCAGCTCCCAGACCGCCTTCACCAGCTCCGAGGCCGGCACCAACTCCGGCAGCGGGCACGCCGACTCGCTCGGGCTCACCGTGCTGGGGACCGTGGGCACGGGCGTGTCCGCCGTGATCGGCGGCGGCGTCACCCACACCCGGCGCACGGACGCACTGGAGTATGGCCGGGACGTCCTGGTGACCGGAACGGCCGTCAAGACCAAGCTCGCCGCCGAGGCGCACCGGGCCACGATTCGGCTGTCGGTGGTGATGGAGCGGCGTCCCGCGGTTCCGCTGCCGCTGGACGCCCGGCCGGTGCAGACCGTCCCCGAACCCGCCCGCTCCAGGACGCGGGCGGTCGTCCGCAACCTGGCCGAGGCCGGGAACGCGGTCGTCCCGCAGTGGCGGCTGCGCCGGACGGTCGCGGAGGCCGTCATCCACGCCGACGTGCTGACCGAGACCGCCCGCGCCACCGCGGACGCCACCGGGCCCGGGCAGCGGCGCGGCCCCTCCCTCCCGCGCGATCTGCGGGTGCCGCCGGCGGAGGTCTTCACCGCGGGCCTGCGCCCGGGGGACGTGCTGCGCTGGGTCGGCGACACCGCGGGCCTGCGGAGCCTCCTGCGGACCGAGGGGCCGCGCTTCTTCGGCGGGGGCACCTGGAAGCGGCTGGAGCCCGTCGTCACCGCGGGCCTGAGCCACGCCCAGCTCTCCTCCCTGCTGGCCCCGGCGGTCGGCGCCCACCCGGGAGCCGGCGCCGCGGTCGGCCCGCAGCGGGCGATCGGCACCCCCTCCTCGGGCCGGCGCTGGTTCGTCGACGACGCGGAGGTGACGGTCAAGGCCTCCCTCGTCCAGCTGGAGCACCACGGCGACAGCACCGGGGCCGCGCTGAGCCCGGCGAACGAGTCGGGCGGCGGCAACCGGAGCACGCAGCTGACCGGCCGGCAGTGGAACCTGCGCGGCCAGGTCGGCGCCCAGGCCGACCTCGGGGCCCTGGTCGAGGGCACCGGTTCGCTGCTGCTCGGAGGCGCCTACCGCGGGCGGATGGGCACCGTCACGGACGCCGGCGGCCGGTACGTGGCCAACGCCAAGGCGAACACCCCGATGGCCCGCTACACGGGCTACGTCCAGCTCGAACTGACCCTCCACAGGGGCGGCGACCCCGCCGACCAGGGCTCCGGCGGCAACCGGTCGCTGTCCGGGCTGCTGCCCGTCGAGCTGGAGATCCCGCACGCCGACACCAGGGCAGGCGTCTCGCCCGCGGACCACTGGACGCAGTTCACGCCCGAGCACCCGGACGGCCTGACCGTGCCGCGCCGCCAGGTCGGAATCCAGGTGGCGCGCGCCCTGACCCCGCACCACGAGGGGGGCGTCCGCGTCCTGCGGGACCCGCTCGCCGACCAGGCCACGCACGAGAACCTGGAGCGGAGCGTACGGTCGATCGAGGAGGACCCGCGCTACTTCACCATCGCCTACCACGCCGTCACGGAGAACGGAGCGCCGGGCTGGAACGGCTGGCCCCTGCACCCGGACGACCTGGCCCAGTCGCTGGCGGAGCTCCACGCCACCGGCGAGTGGGACGGCCGCCCGCTGCGGTTCGTCGCCTGCGACGCCCAGGAGTACGTCACCCAGGTGCTGCGGTCCCTGCGCGAGCGGCTTCCCGGCGTGGAGCTGCAGGCGTACGTCGGGAACGGCAAGGTCTGGGTGGTCCAGGACCAGGGCCGCACCCACCTGGTGGTCGGCTCGCGGGTCGGCTGGGACGCCTCGGGCCGGCCCCGGCTGGAGGCGGGCGGGCAGTGGCTCCACCTGAGGCTGCCCGTGGAGGGCGCCGGGGCGCACACCCCGACCGTCGACAACGGGGCGGGCGTCCACGCCCCGCCGCCGGACCACGCCCCGCCGCCCGCCCACGGGCCGGTCGTGGAGGTCGTCGAGGTCCACGGCCCGCAGCTGCACGACCCGCAGCCGCTCGCCGAGGCCACGGCGCAGCACCCGGTCGTCGACCAGCGGGACCTCCAGCCCCTCGGCGTCCCCAAGCAGGCGCTCCACGCGACCCCGGAACACCGGCGGCGCGCCGAGGAGTTCGAGGCGCGGCTGGGTGCCTACGCCTTCGCGCACCCCCAGGCGCAGGCCGCGGCCCGCAACGCCGTCCAGCGGCTCTACGACGCCCTGCGGGCCGCCCACCCCGAGACCCCGGAGGGGGAGCTCTACCAGGTCTTCCTCAACACCGACAGGAAGCCGGACGAGGGCGCCGCCGGGCAGGTCGGCGAGCAGCTCGGCCTGGCGGAGTTCCGCACCATGATGCGGACCGGCAACACCCGGGAACTGCTGACCGCGTTCTACAACGCGGCCTACGTCAAGGACTCCCCGTTCGGCCTCAAGCAGGTGCTCCAGCGGATGCTGGAGTCCTCCGACCCCACGGCGACGGCCGAGGCGATGGGGCTGGACCTGCGCGAGCTGGCGGCCCAGCAGGACTTCCTCCGGAGCGGGACCCGCTCCGTGCTGGAGATCCTGCCCGGCCTCAACACCATGTTCGCCAAGGACCACTTCGGCACCGGCACCGTCATCAAGCAGGGCGCGGAACCGCTCAAGGCCGGTGCCGAGTACCTGGCCAGCCTGAAGGCCCGCCAGGCCCGTGAGCCGGTGCCGCCGAACGACCTGACGGCGCAGGGCCTCCAGGACCGCGGCATGCCGCTGAGCCCCCGGGAACTGGCGTACCAGCAGGGCGTCGGGGACGGGGAGGCGCTGACGTGGAAGCCCGGCCGGGCGCACTACATGCTCAACGAGAAGTCCGCCTGGTACGGCGAGGCCCACCTCGACAAGGGCATGCCGCTCAGCACCGGCATCTCGGCCACCACGGCGAAGATGCTGAACGCCTTCCGACTGCTCAAGGTCGTGGACAGCGCACCGCAGGACATGCTGCTGGCCCTCACCGGCTGGATGCTGCCGCTGGGCGACCACTCGCTGTACGAGATCCTCAAGGGCGCGCAGCTGCTGGACGAACTGCCCCCGCTCCCGCCGAACGCGCTGGAAGACGTCTCGACGCTGTACCAGCACATCCCGGGCATCCCGCAGCAGCAGGTGCGCGCGCTGCTGGGCGAGGACGGCATGCTGCCCCACGAGGCGGCCTACCACGACCTGCTCCACAAGCCGCGCGCCGACGGCGGCTGGCGGGACGACGTGGTGGAGAACGCGCAGCGCAACCGGGACGGGTTCACGCTGGCCGCGAACGACCCGACCCGGGCCTCGCGGGTCGTGGCCGAGTGGCTGGGCCGCAACCCGCTGAGCGCGCGGGAGGTGCTCGACCGGCTGACCCCCGCGCACTTCGACGCGCTGGCCGTCTACACCGGCCCCGCCTACGCGCTGATCAACGTGGCCCTGAGGTTCGGTCCGCTCACCCGGCAGCGGGCCCTGGAGATCCAGATCACGGGGCTGCTGCGCACACCGGACCCGGCCCGCCTGCCGTCGATCCTCAAGCACGACGAGGTGCTCGCACCACTGCTCACCAAGCTGCCCCGCGACCGCACCGCCGACGACCGGAAGGCCCTGAAGAGCGCCGTGAAGGAGCGGCTCCCGCAGATCGAGCGGGAGCTGATCGCCCACGCGGAACTGATCTCCGAGTCGCTCGCCAAGCTCCCCCCGTACACCGGCGAGCTCTGGCGCGGCGACCGGGTCCTGGGCCTGCCGGGACCGGTCGGCAGGCGGCTGTCGCCCTCCTACGGGGGAGAGACCTTCAGCAACCCCGACTTCGTGAGCACCAGCATGGACCGCCAAACGGCGATGATGTTCATGCAGACCCGCACGGAACTCCCGCTCACCTACCGCGCCCTGCTGCACTTCTCCGTGCGCGGCGGCGGCAGCGCCTTCGACATCCAGCCGTTCTCGGACAAGCAGGGCGAGGCCGAGGTGCTGATCCGGCCCGGCAGCACCTTCGACCTCGGCGGACGGCAACTCCTCCAGTCCCCGCTGCGGGAACCGTACGTGCAGATCGAGGCCACCGAGCGGACCACGCCCTCGCCGTTCCCGAAGGCGAGCGACGCGGACCGGCGGCTGCACGAGGCCCTGGCCGGGCTCGCCAACGTCCCCGAACTGCGCACCCACGACGACCTGTGGCCGCTGGCCGAGTACATCGGAGCGGACCACGGGCGCCCGCTCGCCGGCCGGGTCACCGACCTGGTCGCGGGGGAGGCGGCCCGCCGCGAGGCGAGCATGAACGCCTGGCGCACCGCCAAGCTCGCCCAGGAACTGCAGCAGGGCACCGAGCGGATCACCCTGGCGCACCTCACCAGGCTGCGCCGCACCGCCGACCTCGTCCGCGAGGCCCTGCACCTGCCGGCCGACCAGCAGGTGACCAGGGCGCACCTGGTCGACCACGTCCGGACGCTGAAGGGCGACGGCGGCGGTGAGGTCGACGCGGGCGACCTGCGGACCCTGGTCGACGTGGTCGACAAGCTCAAGCGCCCCGGCCGCGCGGTGGCCGTCACCGAGGTCGAGCAGCGTTGGCGCGACCCCGGGTACGAACCCGCCCCCGAGCTGACCGTGCTGGAGTCCCAGGCGCTGTACTGGGTCGGCGACCGGCACGCCGACTGGCGGACGCTCACCGAGTCGGTCTTCCCGAACCTCCCGCACGCGAACGACTACCTCACCCTGGCCATGCACACCGCCGACGGCGTGCCCGTGATGGGCCATGTCATGGTCGCCCCGGCGGACGTCGCGGGCGGGCTGCTCAAGCTCTACGAGGAGGACGGCTGGGACGGCGAGAAGCCGGTGCGCTTCGTCGCCTGCGACCTCAACGTCCGGCCGGACCGCGAGTACGTGCGCGAGGTCATGGAGCACGTGTGGGCCCGGCTGCCCGAGGCCGTCGCCTACGCCGCCGACGGCCAGGTCTGGTTCGTCCCGCCGGCTCCCGCGGCCGGCGCGGCGGGCGACGGCCGGGGCCACCTGGTGGTCACCTCCGGCGTCGGGATGGACGCGCACGGCCGTCCGGTGATCGTCCGCGGCGGCAACTGGCAGCGCATCGCCCAGGACGGGACCGCGGACCTCGGCGCCTACCTGAACGACGACGGCAGGGCGGCGTACCCGGAGGCCGACCGGGGCGACGTCCACGGCGGGATCGACGGAGCGGTGAAGTTCGGCGTCGACACGCCGCTCGACACCGGCACGCCGCTCGACCCGCAGCTCCACCCCGGCGACGGCACCCCGCCCGCCGTGCTCCCCGGTACCCAGCCACCGCCCACGGCAGCGGTCGTACGGCACACAGTCTTCGACGAGCCGCGGTACCGGCACCACGCGGAGGCCTTCGACCGGGAGCTCGGAGCGTGGACGGCGGGCGACCCCCGGGTGGTCGACCGGGCCCGTGCGGCGCTGCGCCGGATCGCCGAGGCCACCGGGGCGGAGGGCACCGCCCACCTCGTCACCGGCGGGAGCCTGCACGAGGTGATGCGGGAGTTCCACCGGCTGGCCCGCGACGAGCGGTTCCGCCTCGACGATTCCGCGGCCCTGCGGGCCGACGCCGTCCGGCAGGCGGACCTGCGGGAACTGGGCATCAGGACGGCGGACGGCGCGGCCTCCCGGGTCGCGGCCGAGGCCATGCAGGCGTACCGGCTCCTCGGGCAGGGCGACCACGACCTGTTCGCCCGGGCGCTGTACGGCTGGCTGCTGACGGACGGGGAGCACTCGCTGCACGAGGTGGTGGCGGGCATACGGCTCGCCGGTGCCTTCCCCGGCCACCGGTACACCGACGGCGCCGAGCTGTACCGGAACGTGCCCGGGGTCCCGCCGGCGGAGCTGCGCCCGCCGGTGGAGGGCTGGGACGGGCCGGTCAGGCCGGCCTTCGAGCACCCGGCACCGGCGGAGCTCACGGCCGGACTGCCGCACGAGCGCACGTACCTGGAGTGGGCCCGCACCTCGAAGGAGGTGAACGACACGGTTGTGGAGGAGACGCGGCGGCGCTGGGAGTCGCTGACCGAGACCAACCCGGACGAGGGACTCGGGGCGCCCCCGTACCTGCAGTGGATGGCCCGCAACGGCGTCGCGAGGGCGACGGACGTGACCGACCTGCTGGGCCCCGCGCACTTCGTGGCGCTGTACACCTACACCGGCCCGGCCTACTCGCTGATCAACGTGCTGCTCAAGAACCCGGGCCCCGGCGCCGTCCCCGCGCTCCGCGGGAAGATCGCGGCGCTGATCGCCAAGCACTACCGGGACCCGGGCACCGCGCTGCCCGGCTCGATCACCGGGATCCCCGAGCTGCACGAGGGCATGCGGGCGAGGACCGAACCGTGGAGTCTCGCCGACTCCCTGACCGCCGAGCAACTGGCGGGCATCCAGCGGGAGATGCAGCTGCACAGCCACCTGCTGGCGGACGCGCTGCGGCTGCTGCCCGCGGCGAGGGGGACGCTGTTCCGCGGCGACGGCACCCTGGAGGACCCGATGCGGCCGACCGGCCGGCCCGCCGGGCCCGAGTACGGCGGCGACGTCATCCTGCACCGGACGTTCGCGAGCTTCAGCACCAACGAGAGCACCTCGTTGGGCTTCATGAAGAAGTACGACGGCCAGGACGAGTACCGGGTCCTGCTGGAGCTGGAGGCGACCGGCCTCAACGGCCGCGACATCGCGCCGTTCTCCTCGCACATGGAGGAGGAAGAGGTCCTCTTCCTGCCCGGGGCCCGGATGCGGGTCACCGAGCGCACGCTGACGCGGACGGAGGACGGCGTCACCTACGTCCGCCTCAGGGCCCGCGAGTCGGTGTCCGAGGAGACGGACAACACGGCCGCCGTGCCGCCGCCCCGGCGCCCCGGCGACGAGCCCGCCACCGACCCCGCCGAGGAGACCGGGCCGGCCTCCGGCGGGGTGCGCCTGGCGGACGGACGGACCGTCCCCGACGAGCTGCTGCTCACCCATGCCATCACCGACGCCACCGGCCGGGAGACCGGGCAGGCGCTCTTCGACGAGGCCGACTGGGCGAAGCGGTCGCCGCTGTACCCCGAGCTGAGCGAGGTCACGAGCTTCGTGCCGCGCTCCGCCGACGGCTTCGCGACCGGAGTGCCGCGGCAGGTGCCGTGGGACGGGAAGCACACCTACTTCTTCGCCGCGCACGGCCGTCCGGAGGGATTCGACCTCCCGCTGACCGACGGCACCAAGGCCCACGGGGTCACCGGCACCGAGGTCGGCGCCCTGCTCAAGCGCCGGCTCGCCGACCTCGCGCTGAAGGCGGCCGACGCGCACCGGAACGTGAGCGCCGACGCGGACGGCGACACGAACGGCGGTCCGGGCCGCGGTCCGGCCTCGATCACGCTGCTCAGCTGTGAGTCCGCCGAGCAGGCCCAGGCCGTCGCCCGGCAGACCGGACTGCCGGTCCACGCGCCGACCGGCCGCACCGGCGTCAGCGGCAGGCCGGGCGGCCCCGACGGTCCGTCGACCGCGAGCCTGTACGTCAAACCGGGCCCGGACGGTTCGACCGGGCTGTTCCGGACGTTCCACCCGGACCCGGCCGGCGCCGTCCCGGGCGGTACGCCCCCGTCGCACACCCCGGCGGCCGGCGGGCTCGAACGGTCGGCGCCGGTGCGAGGCGCGCTGGACAACACGGGCAACGGCGAGGGCTCCTCGCAGTCCGGCCCCGAGGTCCGCCACGAGAACGGTGTGGAGATCCACCGCTACGCCACCGGGGAGGAGGTCCACTTCCTCCCGGACCGGGAGGTCCACTACCTGGCGGACCGCGAGGTCCACCACCTCACCGACGGAACGGAGATCCAGCGCTTCGCGGACCGGGAGATCCACTTCCTCCAGGACCGGGAGGTCCACTACCTGGCGGACCGCGAGGTCCACTACCTCACCGACGGGACGCAGATCCACCGCTACGCGGACGGGACGGAGATCCACCGCTTCCCGGGCGGCGGGGAGACCCGCTACCTCGCCGACGGCCGGGTGGACACCTACGACGGCGAGGGCCGGCTGGTCGAGCGGTACCGCGCGCCGGAGGACCACCACCACGGGCCCGAGCTGCGCCCGCTGGAGGTCGCCCTCGACGAGCGGAACGCCTACCTGGACACCGAGTTCGGCGTGCCCGAGGTCCCGCTGGTGCCGAGGGACGACGTCCCGCACGCCGCCGCGCAGGAGCCCCCGAACCCGGTCGCGACGAGCCGGTACGTCGACCTGGACGCGCTGCGGGAGGCCCAGTCCGTGCCCCTGATGTGGCGGTACGACTCCGGCCACCTGTACCGGTGGGAGCGGAGCCGCTCCGACATGGTCGACTACCCCGAGGTCTTCGAGGGCGGGATGCGGCCGAGGCAGGAGGACCGCTACCCCGACCTCCAGGACTACGTGGGGAGCAACGAGGCGTCGGCCCTGGTGAGCACGACGCGCTCCCGCACGGCCCAGCACGTCGACTGGGGGACCTGGCACCGCTACGTGATCGACGCACCGGGAGGCATCGACGTCCGGGAGACCCTGAACCGTCCGGGCCTCTCGGAGGAGGAACAGGAGGTCGCGTTCCCCGGGGGCATCGACGGCCGGTACATCGTCGGCGTCGAACTGGTGCGCGGCACCGAACTGGACCACGAGAGCGGCCGGTACGTGGAAGCGGTCGAGTTCGTCCCGAACGAGGCCTACCGGCCGGACCACCGGACCCCGGAGCAGGCCGCGGCGATGGGCTTGACGGAGCCCGCCGCGGAAGCGGACGGGAACCCGGGCGGGCACGTCGGCGACCACACGGCCGACGACATCGAAAGCGTCCTGAACGGCCTGGGCGGGCTGAACATCGTGAACGGCGACGACTCCTCGGTGGGGTCCGACTCCGACAACAGCGCGGCGCCGCCCGGAGGCTGGCACCACCAGCTCCCGGAGCACGACCCGGAGGTCTGGGCCGACCCGTCCGGCTGGGCCCTGGCGGGCATCGACGGCACCCAGGCCGCCGACCTGTTCTGGCGCGACGGGGGCTGGACCATGAGCACGGCCGAGTTCGACGCGATGCCGCGGGCGTTCCGGGAGCGCCTCGCGCAGCTGGAGCTCTTCGGGCCCGACCAGCAGAGGCTCGGCCGCGACGCCTACTACGACGGGCAGGGGCTCGAACCGATGGCGGAGCTCGTCCGCGGGCTGAGCGACGAGGAACGCGGGGCACTGGAGTTCTACACTGCCCCGAGCGAGACCGGGGACGGCGAGGTCGCCCAGCAGTTCTCGTACTACGAGGTCAAGCAGATCCGGTGGCAGCTGTCCATGGCGGGCCGGGACCACACCGCCCTGCCCCCGGGCCCGGTGCGGGAGGTCATCGGCAATCTGGACAGTTCCATCGAGCAGAGCCCGGTGACGGGGGACCTCGTGGGGAGCAGGGGAGCGCCGTACGTCGGACCCGGGCTGCACCCGGGCACCCTGGAGGTCGGGCAGGTCGTCACCGAACCCACGTACGTCTCGGTCTCGGCGGGCAGCCGGCTGCACGGGGCCTTCGGCCAACGGCTCATCCGGCTGTACCTGATGCTGCCCGACCGGACACCGGGGGCGTTCCTCCGGGAGGTCTCGCACAGCCCGGCCGAGAACGAGATCCTGCTCGGCGCCGGACTGCGCTGGCGGCCGGTCCGGATCATCCCCCCGGACCACCCCCTGCCGCAGGGGGCCCTGGACGGCGGGGAGGCGGACGTGCCCCCGGAGAGCCAGTGGATCGTCTACGGCAGGGTGGAGCCGCCGGACGACGACGCCGACGAGGACTTCGAGCCGATGGGGGACGAGACGGCGGAGCACTTCGCCCCGAACCCCGACTACGGCCTGACCGACGACTGACAGCCACCAGACAGCGAGGACCGCGATGACCGCTCCCGGACAGGGCCACGACGAACCGACGGCCGCCACGCCGTCACCCGACACGCCGCCACCCGACACGGCGCCGGTGCCCGAGCGGATCCTGGCCGCCGCCCGGGCCGCGCCGGGGCAGTGGATCGGGCTGGTCGACCCGAACTGGCAGGGCGAGGGGCAGCCCCCGGACTGGGCGGTGATCGGCCGGTGGCGTGCGGGCGAGGACGGTTCCGTCGAGGAGTTCGCGCCGAACGCGGAGTACCGCCCGTCGCCGCTGGCGCGCGAGTGGCCCGCACCGACCGACCCGGTCGACGCCGCCGTCCAGCTGGCCGCGACCGGGTACGGGCCGGGCGACGACGTCTACCGCGCGCTCGCCTCGGCCCGGGTCGCCGTACTGCTGGACGAGTTCGGCACCGTCGGCGGCTTCGGACTCCCGGACGGCGAACCGGCGGTGGTCGTGTTCTCCGCGCGCTCCTGGCTGGAGGCCGCGGGAAGCCCCGGGCACGCGGTGGTCGGCCCCGGCACGCTGCTGGAACGGCTGCCCCCCGGCCTCGGGATCGTCGTCAACCCGGGAGCCCCGGCCGCGATGAGGCTGGAGCCCGGATCCCTGTGGGCGGCCCTCGACGCCCGGGAGCGGGCCGGCGACCGGGGCGGCCCGCTCCGCCCGTTCGGCTGAGCCGGCCCGCAGCGCCCGTACGGCTGAGCCGGCCCGCACCGGGGCGGGCAGCGGAAGGGCCCGCCACCGGGGGACGGTGACGGGCCCGCGGATCCCCGCCCGGCTCAGCCGGCCAGGCCGCGCAGGGTGTGGTAGACCCCGCAGGCCTGGAGCGCCAGCGGCAGCAGGGCCAGCGCGGACAGGGTGTGCAGGACGTCCGCGAGGCGGCCCCAGTAGGGCAGCA
Organism: Kitasatospora sp. NPDC058048; assembly: GCF_042885555.1. Classification (NCBI taxonomy): domain Bacteria; kingdom Bacillati; phylum Actinomycetota; class Actinomycetes; order Kitasatosporales; family Streptomycetaceae; genus Kitasatospora; species Kitasatospora sp. NPDC058048. The sequence goes on from NZ_JBHVRT010000033.1 coordinate 56,505, forward strand.
GGCGGCGGCCGGGCACGGTCCAGGCGGCGACGAGGAGGGCGGCCGTCAGCGTCAGCAGGACCCCGAGCAGGAGCAGCCGGTCGATGGCCGAGGCGCCGGCGGCGGCGCGGGCGAGCAGCACCAGGCCGCCGAGGACACCGGGCAGCAGGACGGCCAGGCGCTGGCGGATGCTGCCGACGGCCCGTCCGTGCAGCAGGAGCAGCAGGCTCAGCGCGCCGGCCTCGGCCGGGCCGGCCCAGCCGTCGGCGAAGGGCAGCACGGCCAGGCAGACGCCGCAGACGGCGCCGATCGCGGTGTGCAGGGCCATCAGGTAGTCGTCGGCGACCAGGGCGCGGGGCAGCACGGCGGCGGCCGGGACCGGCTCGATGTTCTCCTGGAGCTCGTCCGCGTTGCGCGGCAGCATCGGCAGCCGCAGCCCGGACAGCCGGAACGCCAGCGAGGGCACGAAGGCGCCGACCAGCACGGCCACCACCCCGACCACCGCCACCAGCTGGGCGAGCGTCATCCCGGCCAGCACCAGCACTCCCGACAGCACCCCGAGCAGCGCGACCAGCGCCACCCCGAGGAACAGCGGCGCCGCCGCCCCCACCGCCGCCAGGGCCAGCACCGCCGCCCCGGCCCCGGCCGAGGAGGCCGCCAGGATCCGGGCGCCGAGCAGCTCGCCCCCGCCGGACCCGCCCGGCCCGTTCGGCAGCAGCAGCGCGGCGAGCGCCAGGTACGGGACGGCGGCGGCGCCCAGCGCGGCGCCCGCGCCCGCGTCGGCCATCGCCCGGGAGGCGCTGGCCGCGCCGAGCAGCAGCAGGACGGCGACCGCCGCGGCGGCGGCCTCGCGCGGGGCGGCCGGGCCGGACAGGGCGAGCAGCACCCAGCCGGCCGCCAGCGCCGTCAGCGCCAGGGCCAGCGAGAGGACCCGGGTGAGGGCCGGGCGCCAGGTGTCGCCGCGCTCGTTCATGCCGGTGGCGACGCCGTCCACCAGATCGTCGAAGTGCACCTCCGGCAGGGCCTCGTGGCGGGCCCGCAGGTACAGGGCGTCGCCGTCGTGCAGGCCGAGCGCCTCGGCGGTGCGCTCCTCGTCCAGCGGCTCCTCACCGAGCCGCTGGAGCACCCAGCCGCCGTGCTCCAGGCCCTCCTCGGCGAGCCCGGGACCGGCGTGCCCCAGGACGGCGGGCAGCAGGTCGGCCAGGGGCACATCGGCGGGGACGGCCAGCTCGAAGGCCGTCCCCGGCGCATGGAACCTCAATCGGCACAGTCCTGCCACGACACTGCTGCTCACGCCGGTCCTCCGGTTCGCTGGGCGGTGGTCCGCCTCTCCGCCCGGATGAACGGCCTGCCCGGCGTGCTGCGTTCAACCGGTGTGCCGCGGTCGGACCCCGCACCGCTGAACCTCCGGTGCCGCGCCGTCCGTCACCCAGAGGGAACGGCCGTGGTGAGAAGGAGCCCTGAGTGAGCGTGGAGCTGATCAACCGGACGCCCCGGCGTCCGGGGCCCGAGATGCCGGACGGCGAGATCCAGCTCCAGGAACCGCCGGGCCTGCCCGAGAAGCAGAGCGGCATGGCCAGCGTGATCAGCATGGCGCCGATGGCGCTCGGCTCGCTGTCGATGGTGTTCATGTTCCTGCACCCGGGCGGCGGCGAGGGCAGCGGCGGCATGCTCAGCTACGTCGCGATGGGCATGATGGCGCTGTCCGCCGTCGGGATGCTGGTCACCCAGCTGATCCGCGGCTCCAGCGACCGCAAGCAGCAGCTGCGCGCCGAGCGCCGCGACTACCTGCGCTACCTCTCCCAGATGCGCCGTCAGGTGCGCCGCTCGATCGACGCCCAGCGCAAGGCCCTGGCATGGCGGCACCCGGCACCGTCCGAACTGGGCTCGCTGGTCGGCACCACCCGGCTGTGGGAGCGACGGGCCTCCCACCCCGACTTCAGCGACGTCCGGATCGCGCTCGGCGCCCAACGCCTGGCGACCCCGCTCGCGCCGCTGGCCACCAAGCCGGTGGAGGACCTGGAGCCGCTCTGCGCCCACGCGCTGCGCCGCTTCATCCACGCCTACGGCACGCTCGCCGACCAGCCGATGGCGATCCACCTGCGCGGCTTCGCCCACCTGCTGCTGCGCTCCGACGACCCCGAGGCCGCCCGCTCGCTGGTGCGGGCGGTGCTGGCCCAGCTCGCCGTGGTGCACGGCCCGGACGAGCTGTGCATCGCCGTCGTCACCGACCCCGAGCGGCGGGCCGAGTGGGAGTGGGCGAAGTGGCTGCCGCACGCCCTGCACCCGACCGACACCGACGGCGCGGGCCCGGTCCGGCTGGTCGCCGGCAGCCTCGGCGAGGTCGAGCAGCTGCTCGGCGAGGAGTTCACCGGCCGTCCCGGCTTCGAGCCGGACGCCGTACCGGCCCGGGACGAGCCGTTCACCGTCCTGGTCCTGGACGGCCCCGGCGCCCACTCCGGCAGCCGCGCCGCGCTGGCCGGCTACCGCAACGCCGTCCTGATCGACCTCGCCGACTCCCTGGAGTGGCGCCCGGCCCGCACCACCCTGCGGCTGCGGATCGAGGACGGCCGGCTCACCATGGTCGGCGCCGACCGCAACCGCAAGGACGTCGTCACCGACCTCGGCCGCCCCGACGGGCTCCCCCTGCCCGCGGCGACCCGCCTCGCCGCCCGGCTCGCCCGCTACCGGATCGCCGACGGCGTCGACGCCGCCGAACCGCTCGCCACCGACTTCGACCTCACCGCCCTGCTCGGCATCCCCGACCTGCACGCCCACGACGTCGAGGCCCTCTGGACGCAGCGCGGCATCCCGCAGCGGCTGCGCGTCCCGCTCGGCCTCGGCCCGGACGGCCGGCCCGTCGACCTGGACCTCAAGGAGTCCGCCCAGGGCGGCATGGGCCCGCACGGCATGCTGATCGGCGCGACCGGCTCCGGCAAGTCCGAGCTGCTGCGCACCCTGGTGCTGGCGCTCGCCGTCACCCACTCCTCCGAGGTGCTCAACTTCGTCCTGGTCGACTTCAAGGGCGGTGCGACCTTCCTCGGCCTGGACACCCTGCCGCACACCTCCGCCGTGATCACCAACCTCGCCGACGAGGCCGCCCTGGTCGACCGGATGCGCGACGCCCTGCACGGCGAACTCGTCCGCCGCCAGGAGGTGCTGCGCGAGGCCGGGTACGCCTCGCTGCTGGACTACGAGACCGCGCGCGCCGCCGGCACCGCGCTGCGGCCGCTGCCCACGCTGTTCGTGGTGGTCGACGAGTTCAGCGAACTGCTGTCCGCGCACCGGGACTTCATGGAGCTGTTCGTGATGATCGGCCGGCTCGGCCGCTCGCTCGGCGTGCACCTGCTGCTGGCCTCGCAGCGGCTCGACGAGGGCCGGATGAGCGCCCTGGAGTCCCACCTGTCCTACCGGATCGGCCTGCGCACCTTCTCGGCGATGGAGAGCCGCGGCGTGCTCGGCGTCCCGGACGCCTACCAGCTGCCCTCCCAGCCCGGCAACGGCTTCCTGCGGAGCGACATCTCCACCCTCACCCGGTTCAAGGCCGCGTACGTCTCCGGCCCGTACCGTCCCAAGCGCCGTGCCGCCCAGCAGGCCGCCATCGCCGGGCAGGTCGTCGCCTACGGCACCGACTACGTGATGCCCCGGCAGCTGCCGGCGGCGGCGACCGAGACCGAGGAGGAGCAGGTCTCGGCCGGCTCGCTGCTGGAGATCGCGTCCGGCCGGCTCCGCGACGCCGGGCCGCCCGCCCACCGGGTCTGGCTGCCGCCGCTGGACGTCCCGCCCACCCTCGACGAGCTGCTGCCGCCGCTCGTACCGCACCCCGAGCGCGGCCTGACCACCGAGGACCGGGCCCGGCACGGCACCCTCGGCCTGCCGGTCGGCGTGGTCGACCGCCCCTTCCACCAGCTGCGCGACCTGCTCACCGCCGACCTCTCCGGCGCCGGCGGCCACGTCGGCATCGCCGGCGCCCCGCAGAGCGGCAAGAGCACCCTGCTGCGCACCCTGATCACCGGGCTCGCGCTCACCCACACCCCGCGCGAGGTCCAGTTCTACTGCCTGGACTTCGGCGGCGGCACGCTCTCCGCGCTGCGCGGCCTGCCGCACGTCGGCGGAGTCACCGGCCGGCACGACGGCGAGCGGGTGCTGCGGACCGTGGCCGAGGTCAACGGGATCATCACCCGCCGGGAGAAGTACTTCGCCGAGCTCGGCATCGACTCCGTCGCGTCCTTCCGCCGCCGCCGGGCCGCGGGCGAGCTGCCCGACGAGACGCACGGCGACGTCTTCCTGGTGGTCGACGGCTGGAACACCCTGCGCCAGGAGTTCAACGACCTCGTCCAGCCGCTCACCCTGATGTCCCAGCGCGGCCTCAACTACGGCGTCCACCTGGTCGTCGGCACCACCCGCTGGGGCGAGATCACCGGCGGTCTGCGCGACCAGCTGCAGACCCGCTTCGAGCTGCGGCTCGGCGACTCCGTCGACTCGATGATCAACATGCGGGCCGCCGCCAAGGTGCCCAAGCTGCCCGGCCGCGGCCTCACCGACGAGCAGCTGCACTTCCTCTCCGCACTGCCCAGGATCGACGGCTCCGGGAGCACCGACGACCTCGGCGAGGGCGTCGCCGACCTGGTCGACGCCGTCGCCGCGCACTGGACCGGGCCACGCGCCCCCGAGGTGCGGATGCTGCCGCTCGTCCTCGACGCCGAGCGGCTGCCCGCCCCCGAGGGCCGGCTGCGGGTGCCGATCGGTCTGGAGGAGACCGAGGTCTCGCCGCTGTGGCACGACTTCGAGGAGAACCCGCACCTGCTGGTGGTCGGCGACAGCGAATCCGGCAAGACCAACCTGCTGCGGCTGATGATCAAGGCCATCACCACCGCCTACACCCCGGCCGAGGCCAGGATCATGCTGGTCGACTACCGGCGCGGCCTGTACGACGCGGTGCCGGAGGAGTACCGGCTCGGCTACGCGGTGGCCGTCGACAAGCTCCGCCAGATCGTGGACGGCGCGTCCCGGGCGATGAAGAACCGCGTCCCGCCCGCCGACATCACCCCCGCCCGGCTCAGGCTGCGCGACTGGTGGACCGGCCCCGAGCTGTTCATCCTCGTCGACGACTACGACCTGGTCGGCTCCGGCAGCGGCGGCCACCCCTTCAACGTGCTGCTGGAGGACCTCGCCCAGGGCACCGAGATCGGCCTCCACGTGGTCGTCGCGCGCGGCGCCAACGGCATCGGGCGATCGCTGGGCGACCCGCTCATCCGCAAGCTCCAGGAGGTCAACTCGCCCACCCTGCTGATGTCCTGCCCGCCCTCCGAGGGCTACCTGTTCGGCAACCTCAAGCCCCGCCAGTTCCCGGCCGGCCGCGGCCTGTACATCACCCGGCGGCGGACCGTGCAGGTGCAGACCGGGCAGCTGGCGGAGGAGGAGTGATGGGCGCCTCGACGCTGCGGGCGCTCGGCCCGCACTACGTGATCGCACCGCCCGGCGCGGAGGCGGACGGACTGGCCGAGGCGCTGGCGCCGGTACGGGCCGAACCGCGGGCCCTGCTGCTGCTCGCCGCCGCCGAGGACGCGGCGCCTGTGCTGCTGGCCTCGCTGGACGAGCTCGCCCGGGCCGCGCGCGAACGCGACGCCGACGTGCTGGTGCTGGCCGCCTCCGGGCTGGCGGCGCTCGGCCCGGACGGCCGCCGGCCCGCCGAACTGCTCGCCAGGCGCTGCGGGTTGACCGTCGTCGCGCCCGACGCGGTGGTCAGCGTCGAGCCGGACGGCACCCTGCCGGCCGTGAACGGGACGTGGTGGCGCTGCCGGCCCGGCGGGGGAGCGGAACCGCTCGGCGGCCGCTGGCCCGCCGCCGCCACCATCACCCCGCTGGCCGGCGGGGCGTTCTGGGTCACCGAGGCGGCGGTGGGGCCCGCCCGGCCCGCCGTACTGGAGCGGGCCGCCGCACCGCGGGACGGGCTGCTGCTGATCATCGGCGAGCCGGCCGGGCCGCTGCCCAGCGGCGCCCAACTGGCCAACGCGGCGGTGCTGCTGCAGGAGACGGCCGGACGGACGGAACACCTCGTGCTGAGCGCGCCGTGGGCCGCACCGGTCGAACTCATCGAACTGGCGGCGGTGCTGGCGGCCTCGCTCCGGCAGGAGGTGCGGGCGGCGATCGGCGTGCCGGTGAGTGCGGCGGGGGCCGCCGGGCCCGACGTACGGACCGTCCACGTGGCGGCGGACGGCGGCGAGGGCTGGGAACCGTACCTCACCGAGCTGGTCGCCCGCCCGAGCGAACGCACCGTCACCGCCGTCGGCTGGCGCACCCGCCCCGACCTGCCCCCGGCCCCCGGGACGGCCCGCTACCCGGCCTTCCCCGGCTGGGAGCTGGAGGCGGTGGCGGCCGGACTGTGGCTGCGCCCGGCCGCCACCGCGGACCGCGGACCCCGGCTGCGCCGGCCGGACCCGGCGCGGCCGGTGCTGGTCGTCGGCACGCCGGGCCGTCCGGTGCCGGAGACGGTCTGGGACCACCTCGGTGCGCTGCTGGGCTCGCTCCCGACCGGGGCGGCGCGGCTCGCGCTCGCGGTGGCGGGGATGCTGGACGTGGAGTCGGCGGCGGTGGGGCGGTTCTGCGCGCGGCTGTACGGGCTGGACTGGATCGGGGCGGAGTCGGTGGCGGCGGGTGCGGCGGTGGAGCCGTGGCCCCGGGCCGAGGCCGCGGTCGACGCCGAGGGCGCGGTCGAGGCTGCGGTGGAGCCGGAGCCGGAGCCGGAGCCGGAGCCGGAGCCGGAGTCGGAGCCTGTGCCGGTGGCCGTGCCCGATCCCGATCCCGAACCCGATCCCGAAATTGAATCGGTGACGGTGCCGGAGCCCGCTGCCAGGGTGTCGACCTCGGGCGGGGCCTTCGTGGCGGAGACCTCGGGGGAAACCAGCGAAGGAACAATATTGCTCCCTGAGGCGATCGGCGAGGAGCCCGAAGCGGTCCCCGAGCCTGAGCCGGTCCCCGAGCCCGAGCCGGTCCCCGAGCTTGAGCCCGAGCCCGAGCCGGCCCCCGAACCCGTGACACCGGTGGCGCCCGTGACGCCCCCGCCCCCGCCCGTGACGCCCCCGCCCGTGTCGGCGGCGCCGACCGAGGCGGACCCCGCCACCCCCGCCGAGGACGGCGCGGCCCTGGCCGCCCGGCTCGGCCCCGCCTACCAGCGCCTGGCGCGGCGGGCCGAGGACGTCGCCTCCCGGCTGCCCGCCCTGCGCGCCCGGGCGGAGGAGGGCGAGCAGGGCCCCGAACTGGTCGCCGTCCTGCTGCAGCACGGCGACTGCGGCCCGCTGGCCCCGCGCGCCGAACTCCTCGCGGCGGCCCGGTCCGGCGCGCCCGGCCCCTACGGCCCGTACCTGCGCTGCCTGGCAGCGGGCCTGCGGCGGCTGCCCAGCCACTACGGCGGCGTGCTGGTCGCGGGCCCGGCGCAGGACTGCGACCTCGCCGCGTACGCCCCGGGCGCGGTGCTGACCGAGCGGGCCCCGGTGACCGGCCTGGCGGCGCCCGGAGCGGACCTGGGGGAGGACATCGGGATCGAGTTCGCCATCTGGTCCGTCAGCGGCCGCCGCAGCTCGGCCTTCGGCGGTCCGGGCGACCAGCCGACGGTGATCTTCGCCCCGGGCACGGAGTTCGAGGTGGTCGAGGTCGAGCCGGCCGCCCCGGAGGAGGGCCGTCCGGCCCGGGTGCTGCTCCACGAGATCGGCGGCGTCCGCCCGGGCCCGGACCGGCTGCGCACCTGGCTCGCCCGCCGCGACGCCGTCGCCCCCGCCGACCGCGTCCGCCCCGCCGACCCCTCCCGCTACGCCCTCGCCCTGGGCGCCGCCTGACAGACCCTAGAGGTCGAACAGCGCGTCCTGCGGCTCGGGATCGGGTGCGAGCACGGCGCGCAGGCGCCTGACGGCGTGGCGCCACTTCGTGCCGCCGGGCGCCTCGTCCCAGAGCTCGGCGAGCTCGGACGCCCCGGCGACCACGCGGTCGAGCGCCTCGACGGCGAGCGGCCGCAGGTCGGTGGCGAGGACGGGAACAGCCCGGTCGGGCCGGTAGCTCGTGGTGACCGGTCCATCGCCGGGGCACTGGGCGGCGATGAGGGCCGCGGCGGCGACGGCCTCCGTTCCCTCGCGGTACTCCAGGTGGTCCCGGGTCCGGACGGCGCGGATCAGCGCCGCTCGGACCAGGGCTTCCCGTGCGTCCTCGGCGGTCTCGTCCAGGGCGTCGGCGAAGTCCGCGGCCGTGTCGTTCTCGAACGGGCCGATGCCCCAGGCGCCCATGGTGCTCTCCTCGTGTCACTGTGCGGTGATTCTCGCAGCGGGCACCGACAGCGGCGGCCCGCGGGTGCCCGGTGAACCCCGGGCCGCCGGTCGGCCGTCGGACGGAACGTAGGGCTGTGGTGATCGGCAGGAGGAGTACGGGGATGGGCGAGACGGTGAACGGCGGGTTCCGGCTGGCGGCGGTGTTCGACGCGGTGGATCCGGTGACCGGGCCCGGGTTCGCGCCGGACCGGCCGCGGCTGGCGGCGGGGGCGGATCGCGAGGCCGTCGCCCGGTACCTGCGGGCCGGGGCGACGGTGCTGCTGACGCCGATGCTGATGGACGACGTGGTCGACCCGGGGCGGCGCGGCGTCGTGCCGATGGGCTTCCGCACCGACGGCCGGTGGATCTGGACCGACACCGTGACGTACTACCTGGAGGAGTACGGGCTGGCGCCCGACCCCGAGCTGCTCGCCCACGTGCGCGAGCAGCTCGACGAGCCGTGGACGCAGCCCTCGGCAGCGGTGCTGGAGCAGGCGGTGTCCTTCGTGCTGTCCCCGCCGGAGGCGGCCGCGGAGCCGGTCTGGACGGTCGGGAGCTGAAGCGCGCCGGCCGGCCGAACCGGTCCGGCTGAACCGGTTGGGCCACGCGGGCCGTAGCTCCCCACAGGAGTGTCGTCGAACGCAGGGGATGCATGGTGGGCGAGGAGCAGCGCGGCGAGCCGGAGCGGAGGGCGGGCGGCTTCCAGCTCCCGGCGGTGAACTGGGCGTTGGCGGCCGAGGCGGACCCCGGGGAGCGGGCGGAGCCTGCGCAGGAGCCCGCGAGCGCCGCGACGGCGGTGCTCCCGGCGTCGTCGGGTGCCGGTGCGGGTGCCGGTGCCGCGGGCGCCGCGACGGGCGGGGCACGGACCGGACCGAAGCCCGAGGCCGGACCGAAGCCCGAGGCCGAGCCCGAGGCGGAGCCCGAGTCCGCGGCGCCGACGGGTATCGGGCCGGCGCCGCTGCCGTCCCCCGTCGCGGCCTCGACCGCTCCCGGGGCGCCCGAGGCGGTGGCGCTCGCCGCCGTCGCGTCCGCCGAGCCGGCCGGTGACGGCACCACGGACCCGGGGCCGCGCCCCGGCCGGGTCTCCCGGCCGATGATCGCCGCGGCCGTTGCCGTCGGCCTGGTGCTGGTCGGCACCTCCGTGGTGGTCACCCAGCTCGGCGGCAACGACCCCAAGCACGGGCCCGCCCAGGCCGACGTCCCGCCCGGCTACGGGCAGGGCGGCGGGGACGGCGGCAACGGCTACGTCCCCGGCTTCGACGAGCACGGCGGCACCGGCGGGGGCACCGCGCAGGACGGGCAGCCGGGTGCGGTGGTCCCGCTGCCCGACGGTTCGGCCGCACCCTCGCCGGGCGACCAGGCGGCCTCGGCTCCCAACGGCGCCGTCGTCCCCAACGGCACCGGCGGTGCCGGTGCGGCCGCCCGTCCCGGCGGCGGCGCGGCCAACCCCGCCCCGGGCGGCGGGACCGACCGCTCCCAGGGCGGTGCGGCGGCCGCCTCGGGCGGCTCGGCCTCCGGCGGCACGGGTGGTGGCGGCGCGGCCAACCCGGCCCCCAACCAGCCCCCGGCGAACCCGCCGGCCGCGCCGCCACCGGCGGCCCAGCAGCCCGCGCCGCCGCCGGCCGCCGCCAAGCCGCCGGCACCGGTCACCGTGATCGCCGGCCCGTACTGCTCGAGCGGCGGCCAGTACAAGCCCAACGGCTGGTACGACCAGGGCACCAAGGGCTGGCGCAACAACTCGGGCGGCTACAGCGGCGACGGCTGCAACGGCACGTACGCCTCGATGCCGATGTCCGGCGACGCGAACAAGGACGACAACAGCAACTCGGTGGTCTGGACCTTCACCGTGGACAAGGTCAGCAGCTGCACCCTGTCCGTCTACATCCCGGCCAGCGGCGACGTGAAGCAGGTCGGCGGCAACCCCAGCCTCTACACGGTGCAGAGCGGTGGCGGCCAGATCGGCTCGTTCTCCATCAACCAGACGGCCAGCCGGGGCAGTTGGGTGAACCAGGGCCCGTTCTCCTACCGCGGCCCGATCTCGTTGACGCTGCACAGCCGCGGCCTGGACTGGTCGGGCAGCACCGAGACGTTCGCCCACCACGCCGCCGCCGCCGTCCGCGCCACCTGCACGGCCTGACCCCGCCCGAACCCCCTGAATCCCCTGAACCACCCGAACCACCCGAACCACCCGAACAACCCGAACAACAACGCCCCACGACGAAGGGAACCCCAGGCATGTCGCGCCCGGTGCTGACGGTCTGTGCGGAGCAGCGGGAGCCCGGCTCCTACCGCACGATCGGCGAAGCCCTCCAGGCTGCCCGCAGCGGCGCGGTGATCTCGGTCCGCCCCGGCCGGTACGACGAGAACCTGGTGCTCACCAAGGTGGTGAGCATCACCGCCGAGGACGTCCGGGGCAGTGTGCGGATCAGTCCCCGCCGCGGTTCGGTGGTCCAGGTGCTCACCGAGGCCGTCCAGCTCACCGGCCTGGTGCTCCAGGGGCAGGACGACGACCTGCCCGCCGTCGACGTCCCGCGCGGCCAACTGGCCATGCAGGACTGCGAGGTGATCGGCAACGCGTGGACCGCCGTGCTCACCCGCCAGCAGGGCGAACTCGCCATGCGCGGCAGCCGGGTGACCAACCCGGCCGGAGCCGGGCTGGTGGAGACCTCCACCGGCACCAGCGTGATCGAGGACAGCGTCATCGAGCACCTGGGCACCTCGGCCGTGGTCATCGGCGAGCGGGCCAACCCGACCGTCCGGCGCTGCGTGCTGCGCGACGCGCGCGGCAACGGCCTGTGCGCCAACGGCGAGGCGCGCGGCCTCGTCGAGGACTGCGAGATCTCCGCCACCGACAAGCCCGCCGTCGCCCTGGAGGAGCAGAGCACCACCCGGCTGCTGCGCACCGAGATCCGGGACAGCGCGCTCGGCGTCTTCATCGGCTCCACCGCCCGGGTCGTGCTGGAGGACTGCACCGTCACCGCCGTGCGCGCCCACGGCTACGTCCTCACCAACGGCACCGACCCGCTGCTGCGCCGCTGCCGCGCCGTCCGCCCCCAGGGCCACGGCCTGCACATCGCCGGCCGGGCCCGGGGCACCCTGGAGGACTGCGAGGTCACCGCCCCCGCCCTGGCCGGCATCCACGTCGGCGAGTCGGCCGGGCCCAGCCTGGTGCGGGCGGTGGTGCGCGACGCCGGGACGGACGGCGTCGAACTCACCGGGGAGAGCGCCGCCGAGTTCGACCGCCTGGAGGTCCGGGACGCGGCCGGCGTCGGCATCGTGGTGCGCGACGGCGCCAACCCGCTGCTGCGCCGCAGCACCGTCACCGCCGCCGGCGGCCACGGGATCGAGGCGCTGCGCGACGGGCGCGGCCGGCTGGAGGACGTCACCGTCGTCGACGCCGGCGGGCACGGGGTGCGGATCGCCGACGGCGCCAACACCTACCTCGGCGGCAGCCTGGTGCGCGGCAGCGGATCCTGCGGGATCTCGATCGGAGCCGAGGGCATCGCCACCCTGCGCGACGTCGAGTCCGCCGACAACGCCCTGGACGGCGCCGAGGTCGAGCACGGCGGCGACCTGACCGCCACCCGCACCCGGCTGCGGACCAACCGGCGGCACGGGCTGCACCTGCGGTCCGGCGCCCGCGCCACCCTGACCGCCTGCCAGCTCAGTGACAACACCGTGGACGGGCTGCGCTCCGACTCCGTGGAGCCCGTGCGGCTCACCGACTGCGTGGCCGCCGAGAACCAGGGCGCCGGGCTGCGGCAGACCGAGCCGACCGACCGCCTCGCCGTGGAGAACCTCGACAGCCGGGACAACCGCGCCCCGGACGCCCACGGCGCGGCGGCCGTCGCCACCACCGAGCCCGGCGCGGCCCCCGCCGGCGACGGGTCGGAGGCCCCGGCCGAGGGCGCCGCGGCTCCCGCCCCGGCCGCACCGCAGGGCCCGCAGGCCGTCCTCCAGACCCTGGTCGGGCTGCAGGGCGTCAAGGAGCAGGTCGCCACCCTGGTCAACCTCAACAAGCTGGCCCGGCGCCGGGAGCAGGCCGGGCTGCCCGCCCTGCCGATGAGCCGGCACCTCGTCTTCGCCGGCCCGCCCGGCACCGGCAAGACCACCGTCGCCCGGCTCTACGGCGCGATCCTCGCCGAGCTCGGCGTGCTGCGCAGCGGCCACCTGGTCGAGGTCGCCCGGGCCGACCTGGTCGCCTCGATCATCGGCGGGACGGCCCTGAAGACCACCGAGGTGGTCAAGGAGGCGCTCGGCGGGGTGCTGTTCATCGACGAGGCGTACACCCTGTCGGCGGGCTCCGGCGGCACCGGACCGGACTTCGGCCGCGAGGCCATCGACACCCTGGTCAAGCTGATGGAGGACCACCGCGACGACCTGGTGGTGATCGTCGCCGGGTACGAGGCCGAGATCCGCGAGTTCCTGGCCTCGAACCCGGGCCTGGCCTCTCGGTTCAGCCGCACCGTCGAGTTCCGGAACTACAGCGACGAGGAGCTCACCACGATCGTCGAGCACGCCGCCGCCGGGCACGGGTACGAACTCGTCGAGGGCACCCGGGAGGCGCTCGCCGCGCACTTCGACCGGATGCCCAAGGGTGCCGACTTCGGCAACGGCCGGGCCGCCCGCAAGGTGTTCGAGGAGATGGTCGACCGGCAGGCCTCCAGGCTCGCCGAACTGGAGCACTTCGACAACGACGCGCTCACCCGGCTGCTGCCCGCCGACGTGGGCGAGCAGGCCGCCGCCGACGAGGCGAAGGCCGACGAACCCGGCCTGCTCGACCGGCTGCGCGCCATGGTCGGCCTCGCCGCCGCCAAGGAGCAGGTCGAGGACCTGGTCAACCTGACCCGGCAGACCCGGCGCCGGGTCGAGGCCGGGCTGCCCGCCGCCACCATCAGCCACCACCTGGTGTTCTCGGGCCCGCCCGGCACCGGCAAGACCACCGTCGCCCGGCTCTACGGCGAACTCCTCGCCGAACTCGACGTGCTGCCCTCGGGCCAGCTGATCGAGACCGCCCGCGCCGACCTGGTCGGCCGCTACATCGGCCACACCGCCCAGCTCACCCGGGACGCCTTCGAACGCGCCCGCGGCGGCGTGCTGTTCATCGACGAGGCGTACACCCTGACGCCCCGCAACGGCTCCGGCGGGGACTTCGGGCAGGAGGCCGTCGACACCCTGATGAAGCTGATGGAGGACCACCGCGACGAGGTCGTGGTGATCGTGGCCGGATACCAGGAGGAGATGCGAGGCTTCCTCGCCTCCAACCCCGGCCTGGCCTCCCGGTTCTCCCGGGAGATCACCTTCGACCACTACGCGGACGACGAACTCGTCACCATCGTCCGGGTGCAGGCCGAGGCCGCCGGCTACACCTGTACCCCGGAGACCCTGGCCGCGCTCGGCACGCTGTTCGCGGCCGTCCCGCGCGACCGCTCCTTCGGCAACGGGCGGTTCGCCCGGCAGGTGCTGGAGGCGATGATCACCCGGCAGGCGGGCCGGCTGTCCCGGCTGGACATCGCGGACCTCGACGAGCTCAGCCTGCTGCTGCCGCAGGACATCCCGGCCGAGCGGATCGGCAGCCTCGCATGAAGCGGGTGCCCCTGGCCCGGGCGGTGGCCGCGCCGCTCCTGGCCGGGCTGCTGCTGCCCGTGGCGGGTACGGCCGCCGCCGACACGCCGGCCGGCCCCGACGCCCTGCCCGGCGTGAGCCAGCAGCGGCGCGACGCGAGCGGACGGTCGGCCGGCTGCCTGCCGCCGTCCACCAAGGGCACCCAGCTCACCCCCTGGCCGCAGACCTTCCTGCGGCCCGACCGGGTCTGGCCGCTCAGCCGCGGCGAGGGCGTCACCGTCGCCGTCCTCGGCTCCGGGGTCAAGGACGGCAGCGGCCTGCTGGCCGGCCGGCTCGACCTGGCCCAGCTGCCCGGCGGCCCCGACCCCGCCCAGGACTGCGTCGGCCACGGCACCTTCCTGGCCGGCCTGATCGCCGCCGACCAGCGCGAGGGCGCGGGCTTCGCCGGCCTCGCGCCGCGCGCCCGGATCCTCGCCGTCCCGGTCACCAACGACGCCGGAACCCCCTCGGCGGACCTGCTGGCCCAGGGCATCACCGCGGCCGCCGACCGCGGCGCGCGGGTCATCGCGGTCGGGGTGGCGCTGCCGAACGGCACCGACGCCCTGGCCGCCGCGGTCCGCGCGGCGCGCGGCAAGGGCGCGCTGATCGTCGCCCCGGCCGCACCCGACACCGTCCCGACCGACGGCTCCGGAACCGCCAAGGCCGGCCCGGCCTACCCGGCGGCCTACCCCGAGGTGCTCGCCGTCCGCGACCTCGCCCCCGGCGGCGCGCTCCCGGACGGCCCCTCGGCCGTCCCGGTCGGCGGCCGCGTCGACCTCGCCGCCCCGGGCGACGCCGTCACCGGCCCCGGCCCGGCCCCCGGCGGCTACTACACGGGCGCCGGCCCCAGCTTCGCCACCGCCTTCGTGGCCGGCACCGCCGCCCTCGTCCTCGGCTACCGCCCGGACCTGACCGTCGACCAGCTGACCCAGCGCCTGGAAGCCACCGCCTACCGCAGCCCCGACCCCCAGTACGGCCACGGCACCGTCGACCCCGTCGCCGCCGTCACCCGCCTCGCGGCCCCCGCCGCCCCGGCCCCGCCGACCGCGGCCGCCGCCCCCGCCATGCCCCCCGTCCCGCCCCCCACCGACGCCGGTCACCGGGCGGGCCTGATCGCGCTGTCCTCCCTCGCCCTCGTCGCCCTGGTCGCGGCGGCGGGCGCGGTGGCCCCCCGCGCCCGCGCCCGGGGCTGGCGCCCGGGCCGGGCGGAGGAGCGCTGACGGGTCGGCAGGGACGGGGGAGGCCGGTGAGGTCGACTTCCCGCTCGGCCCTCGTGCTTTCCCGCCATTCGCCCGTGCCGCGGCTTCCCCGGAACCCGGCAGGGAAGGCAGGTGGTGCCACCTACCTTCAGGGAGAGCTGTGAATCTTCGGATCGGTAAGGGAACAGCGGCGCTCGTCGCCGGAATCGCGATCACCACGGGTTTCGCGGGCGCACCGACCGCCGGCGCCGCGACAGCGCCTGCGCTGTCGGCCGGGGAGAGGACCTTCGTCAACGTCAACTCCGGCAAGTGTCTGGAGATCTGGGGCGACGCCACCGGCAACGGCGCCCGCGCGGGCCAGTGGGACTGCAACGGATCGGCCACCCAGCAATGGCGGCTGTCCTACAACGGCGTCTGGGCCACCATCGTCAACGTGAACTCGGGCAAGTGCCTGGAGATCTGGGGCGACGCCACCAATGACGGCGCCCGCGCCGGCCAGTGGGACTGCAACGGGTCGGAAACCCAGCAGTGGTACTGGTATTCCACCGGCGAGCTCGGAAACGCGAACTCGGGCAAGTGCCTGGAGATCTGGGGCGACGCCACCCACAACGGTGCGGTCGCCGGCCAGTGGCAGTGCAACGGGTCCGCCACCCAGAAGTGGCGCTGAGCCGCGCCCGGACGCGGTAGCGGGGGCCGCCTGCCGCGCGGGCTTCCCGGAGTGGACCGCGGAGGGCCTCCTCGTGGGGTGGACCGCGGAGGGCCTCCGCGCGGGGTGGGTGAGGCGGTGCCCCCGCCGCTGCTCGCCGTCTCCTCCCCGGCCTCCCGGCGCCCGCCGGGTGGCCGGGGAGCGGCCCGACCTGCGCCCGTCCGGTAGGGCGCGGGCGGTGGGTCGCTCCTTCTCCGGTCCCCGCTCCTTCTCCGGCCTCCCTCAGCCCCGGCGCTCGGCCATGGCGTCGCCGACGAGGGCGGCGAGTTCGAGGTAGTCGAGGCGGGCCCGGGGGCGCAGGGCGGCGGGGGCCGCCTGGGGGCGGCCCGGGAGCGGGAGGGCGAGGGCGCCGCGGCAGCGGGTGCGGAAGTGGGGGAGGAGGTCTCGGTCGGCGACCGGGCGCTCGGTGGGCGGGGCGGGGGTGAAGACGGCGGTGGCCCCGCGGGCCAGCCGGTCGTGGCCGAGGGCGGTGAGGTGGTCGAGCAGGGCGTCGGCGGTGCGGGCGCCGTCGGCGCAGGCCCGGGCGCAGAGGATCAGCTGGTCGGCCCGGTCGACGGCGGCGAGCTGGACCTCGGCCGGGGCGCCGGTGGTGTCGGCGAGGACGACCGGGTAGTGGCCGCGGGCCTCGTCGAGGGCCTCCCGTACGGCGGCCGGGTCCGGTCGTACGGATCGCAGCACGAGCCGGCCGCCGGTCCGGCACTCGCTCCCGGCGGGCCCGGTGGTGGACAGGACGAGCACCGGGTCGGCCCGGTGCTCGGCGAGCAGGCCGCCGAGGACGGCGGCGGCCCCCTCGGCGGGGCCGCCCAGGACGGCGATCCGGTGGCAGGCCCGCAGCGGCACCCGGACGCGTTCGACCAGGCGCCGCCGTCGTGCCTCCCCGCCGCCGGGCAGGACGAGCCGCAGGGCGCGCGGGAGGTCCGTCCGGGGGTGTTGTGCGGGCGGGTCGGGCAGCGGTCCGGGTGCCGCGCCGGTGTCGGCGTCCCGGGCCGACGGTTCCGCCGGCGGGACGGCCGAGGGGGGTTCGGCGGTCACGGCGCGGGTGAACAGCTGCCGTTCGGCGGGCGGGATGAGGACGGTGCCGAGCGGGTCGAGCGGGCGCCGGGGCAGCAGGGCGACCGGCTCGGGCCAGGCGGCGGGCGAGTAGTCGGGTGCGGCCGGGGTGGTGCTGCCCGCGCCCGCGGTGCCGTCGGAGAAAGCCATCGGATGACCTCCCGGTCCAGGGTGCGCCGGACCGGTGCCTCCGGTTCGGCCGGCCCGTACAGCCGGGAGTACGGCTGAAGGCGTCCCTCCGGTTCACTGAACCGCCCCCGGTGGGGGGCCCGTTGAGCGGGGCAGGGTGCACGGAGCACCCCTGGTCGCATCGGGAGGTCCGCATCGGAAAACCCTCCGCCCCACCGGCTACCGATCGGTACCGTCATCCGGTGGCACCCGGCGCCTGCCGAGTGCCACCGAGTCGGAAGGAGCGTGAGTCCCGTGAACGGGACGGGGGAGGGACGCGGCATGGCCGCGGACGGGCCGGAGGCGCGGGAGTTCGTCGCGGCCCTGGTGCGGGCCGGGGCACCGAGCGCGGACGGGCCGGCCGCGCTGGCGGTGCCCGAGGCGGAGGCGGAGGAGGTGATCGCGGTCGCCCGGCGGATGGCGCTGCGCGTGGTGCCGGAGGGCCGGTGGTGGCCGCGGCCCGCGACGGCGCTGCTGGACATGGCGACGGCGCTGGTGGTGGACGAGCACCCGTCGGCCCCGCAGTGGTCGGAGGCGGAGCGGCAGCGGCTGACGGGCTGGGTCGCGGTGCTGATCGAGCATCGGGGCGAGGACGGGGTGCAGGAGCTGCTCCGGGCGCTCGGCGGGGGCTGACAGCGCCGGGCCCGGGGCGGTGTCGGCCCCGGGCCCGGGGCGGTCCGGGCGCCGCGGCCCACGGCCGCTAACGACCGGCCAACAGTCGTCGGCGCCCGCCAACGGTGGCACCCGGGACCACGCCGAGTGCCCCGGGCGGGGGCGTTGGTGCTGCCTTGGTGCGGACTTGGCGGCCTCCGGCAGTGTGCTGTTGCAGCCACCGCCGGGGGATTGTCCGGTCGCTGCCCAGCACGCCCTGCCCGTGCTGCGCCCCTGCCCGACCTGAGAGGTAGCGCGTGTCGAAGCCGTCCGTCGCCCAGCCCACGTCCGTCACCCCGTCGTCCGAGGGTCCGGCGGACGCGCCGGAAGGCGTCACCGCCCCGGTCCGTCCGACCCTCGACCCGGACACGCTCGCCGAGATCCACCGGCTGCACGGCGGCTACCTGTTGCGCGCGCTGCTGCGGGCCACGGGCGGGGACCGCGGCAAGGCCGAGGACATCCTCCAGGAGACCCTGCTGCGCGCCTGGCAGCACCCGGAGGCGCTGTCCGCCGGGCCGGAGGCGAGCCGGCCCTGGCTGTTCACGGTCGCCCGCCGGATCGCGATCGACCACTACCGGATGGCCGCCGCCCGCGCCAAGGAGGTGATCGGCGAGCCGATGGAGGACCGGCCGGTCGCCGACGACCCCTACGAGCGGGTGGTGGTGGCCCGGGACATCGCGCTGGCGCTGCGCCGGGTGCAGAAGCACCACCGCGAGGTGCTGGTCGAGCTGCACCTCAAGGACCGCTCGGTGCTGGAGGCCTCGTCCCGGCTGGGGGTGCCGCCGGGGACGGTCAAGTCCCGCAACTTCTACGCGATCCGGGCGCTGCGCCCGGTGCTGGCGGCGGAGCACGGGTACGCCCCGACGGGGCGCGGGGCAGCCTCGGCCGCGGGCTGACCGGGCCGCCGTCCCGTCGGGCGGCCTGGGCCGGCCGGCTGTCGGCCGCCGCCGCCCGGATCCCGGCTCCCGGCTCCCGCCGGCCCCCGCCAGGGCCGGCCGCCGCCCGGGTCAGCCGTCCGCCGGCCGCCGCCCGGTGCGGAGCCTGAGCGACTCCTCCAGGCCGGTGGTGAACCCGCTCCGGTAGCCCGCGCGCCGGTCGTGCGAGCGGAAGCGGTCCAGCGCCGAGCGCAGCCGGGCACCCACTTCCGGTTCCCGGCCCCGGGCCGACAGGTGGGCGGCGTAGGACTGTTCGGCCACGGCGTGCAGGTACAGCAGGCCGGCCTCCTCGCACGCGGCGAGCAGCCGGTGCCAGGCGAGGTCGGCGGCGACGTCGCGGACGGTCGGCGGGAGGGCCTGCGCCTCGGTCAGCAGCGACCAGAGGTGGACCTGGGTGACGGGCGTGGCGGGCAGCAGCTCCCGGGCCTCGCGGGACCGGCGCTGGGCGCCCTCCCGGTCCCCGACGGCCAGGCTCACCCAGCCCTGGTGCACCTTGGCGTCGACCAGCCGCCGGCGGTCGCCGGACTCCAGCGCGAGCGCGGTGGCCTCGGCCGCCAGCCGTTCGGCCTCGGCGCCGTGGCCGAGCATCGCGGTGACCATGGCCAGCGTGGCGAGCGCCCGGACGTGCGCGGACACGGCCGCGGGCCCGGTCCCGGACTCGGCGGCGGCCACCGCCCGCCGGGCCGCCTCCGCGCACTCCTGCCGGCGTTCCAGCGCGACCAGGGCCTGCGCCCGGCAGTTGAGCAGCAGGGCGAGCGCGACCGGGTCGCCGCACCGTTCGGCCGCCGTCTGCCCCAGCCGGGCGCAGGCGAGCCAGTCGGTGAAACGGCCGGCGCCGTAGTAGAGCGAGCCGCAGGTCAGCGCGAGCCGCCAGGCGCGGGCCGGGTCGGTGTCGGGGGAGGCGACCAGCGCGGAGAGCGCCGGCTCCTCGGTGTCGAACCAGTCGAGCGCGGTGCGGATGTCGACGGCGGCCGGCAGGGACTGCGCCGGGCCGGCGGGCGGGGCGGTGTCCTCCTGGCCGGGGTCGAGGAAGGAGCCGCAGTGCCGCAGGGCCGTGAGGTAGTGGTCGGCCAGGCGTTCGCGCAGCAGCCGCCGGTGCCGCTCGGGCCGTTCGGCGAGCAGTCCGGCGCCGTAGCGCCGGACCAGGTCGGTGCGGACGTGGCGCCCGGGGGCGGTGCCGGTGAGCAGGTGGTGGGAGGTCAGCTCGCCGAGCGCCCGGTGGGCGGTGGCGGTGTCGCTGCCGAGCAGCGCGGCGCTCGCCGAAGGGTCCAGCTCGCGGCCGGGGTGGGCGGCCTGGACGGCCAGCAGTTCGGCCGCGGGCTCGGAGAGCCGGCGGTGGGTCAGCCGGAGCCGGCCCGCGACGGAGAGCGTGCCGTCGGCGTCCAGGGCGGCCAGCCCGGTCCGCTCGTCGGCGAGTTCGGCGACCAGCTCGGCGATCGTCCAGTCCGGCCGGGCGGCCAGCCGGGCAGCGGCGATCCGCAGGGCGAGCGGCAGACGGTCGCAGAGCCCGGCGAGACGGGCGGCGGCCTCCGGCTCGGAGCGCAGCCGCTCGGGCGTCAGCGCGCGCTCCAGCAGCTCCAGGGCGTCGTCCTCGGACAGCTCGGCCAGGCGCAGCAGGGTCGCTCCCTCCAGCGCGACCAGGCCCTCCAGTGCGCCCCGGCCGGTGACCACGGCGGTGCCGGCCGGGCCCGCTGGCAGCAGGTCGGCGACCTGGTCGGCGTCGGCGGCGTCGTCCAGCAGCACCAGCAGCCGCCGGCCCCCGGTGCGCTCGCGGTAGAGCGCCGCCCGGGCGGCACGCCCGGCGGGGATGCCGTCCCGCGGCACGCCGAGCGCGCGCAGGAAGCCGGCCAGGACGGCCTCGGGCCGGGCCGGGCCGTCCGGGGCGAGGCCGTGCAGCTCGGCGTGGAGCAGGCCGTCCGGGAAGCGGTCGGCGACCCGGTGCGCCCAGGCGGCGACCAGCGCGCTCTTGCCCACCCCGGCCGGGCCGACCACCAGCACCGGGCCGTCCCCGGCCCGGCCGCCCCCGCCGGGGCCCGGCCCGCAGGCCCGGTCGAGACGGGCCAGGTCGCCGGTGCGGCCGACGAAGTCCGGGTGGCGACGGGGCAGTTGGCGCGGCACCAGCGGGACCGGCGGCACCGGCGGTACCGGCGGGTCCTGCGGCGCCGGCTCGGCGGCCGGGGGAGCGGCGGACGGCGGCTCCACCGTGCGGTCGTCGGCCAGCACGTCGGCGAGCGCCGCCCGCAGCGCCGGGCCGGGGTGGATGCCCAGCTCCTCGGCGAGCCGCATCCGGGCCCGGTGGTAGGCGGTCAGTGCCTCGGCCGGCCGGCCCGCCTGGTGCAGGCAGCGCATCAGCAGCGCCACCAGTTCCTCGCGCAGCCCGTCCATCCGGACGCCCTGCTCCAGCAGCGGCACGGCCGACGCCCCGGCGCCCTGGCCCAGCCGCAGTCCGGCCCAGCGGAGCAGGGCGGCGGTGCGGGACTGCCGCAACCGGTCCACCGCGGCGGAGCGCAGCGGGGTGTCGGGCAGGTCGGCCAGCGCCTCGCCGCGCCACAGCCGCAGTGCCCCCTCCAGCAGCGCGACCGCCGTGGCGCAGTCGCCGTGGCCGGCCTGCCGGTCGGCGGCGCCGGTGAGCTCCTCGAAGCGCAGCGCGTCCACCTCGTCGGCCGGCCCGGCCAGCAGGTAGCCGGAGTCCCGGGTGTGCAGCTCGAACGGGGTGCCGGCGAGCACCTTGCGCAGCGCGGCGACGTGGCCCTGCACGGCCGCCCGGGCGCTCGGCGGCGGCTGCTCGTCCCACAGCAGCTCGCACAGCTGGTCCACGGTGACCAGGTGCCCCAGCCGCAGCGCCAGCAGCGCCAGCACGGCCCGCCGCTGCGCGCCCGCCACGCTCGTGAAGCCGCCTGCCCCGATCCGCAACTCCACCGGCCCGAGCAGCCGAATCCGCACCAGTACCCCCACTTCACCGCAGAACCGCGCATCACACCCCGAAGCGGCCATCGGCCCTCGGGGTGGAGCAGTGTAGTGCGAGAAGATGTCCGGTCATGTCGGTCGGTCGTCCCTGCCCCCGGTTGACGCGTCGGGAGCGGCCGATGGTTGCGCCGGCGGGGGAACGGGCCGGGACGCCGTGCCGTACCCCTCGGTTCGGCCGGGACGCCGTGTCGTACCCCTGCGGTACGGTGCCCGAGGACGGCCCCGGACCGGTGCGAACGGCCTGGTCGGCCCTATCCTCGGTCGGGCCGGGGAGTCGAGGACGGGGGAGGGGGACGGGCGCGTGCACATCGATCTGCTCGGACCGGTGGTGGTGCGGCGGGAGGACGGGACGGCGGTGACGCCCTCGGCGCCCAAGCGCCGGGCGCTGCTGAGCGCGCTCGCCGTGCGGCTGAACCGGACGGTGGCCACCGAGGAGCTGATCGAGCTGGTCTGGGAGGGCTGCGCGCCGCCCACCGCGCGGGCCGCCCTGCAGGGCCACGTCGCGGCGCTGCGCCAGCTGCTGGACGGCCCCGGACTGGAACTCGACACCCGCGGCTCCGGCTACCTGCTGGCCGGTGAGCCCGACCGGATCGACGTGCTGCGCTTCGCCCGGTTCTGCGAGCAGGCGGGCGTGCTGCTCCCCGAGCCCGCCGGCCCGCCGCGGGGCGCCGCGCCGGACCGGGCACTGCCCCTGCTGCGCGCCGCGCTGGACCTCTGGCGCGGTCCGGCGCTCGCCGACTGCGGCTCCGCCCTGCTGCGCGAGCGGACCCTCCCGTACCTGACCGACCTGCGGCTGGGCGCCCTGGAGCTCCTGGCCGACGGCCTGCTCCGGGCCGGCCGGGGCGGCGAACTGGCCGCCGAACTCGACGAGGCCGCCGACGGCCACCCCGCCCGGCAGCCGCTGGCCGCCCGGCTGGTGCGCTGCCTGGAGCAGGACGGGCGGAGCGCCGAGGCGCGCGAGCGCTACGAGCGGGCGGTGGCCCGGCTCAGCTGGCCGCCCGGCCCCGAACTGCGCCGGGCCGGCGAGCTGGCCGGCGCCCGGCCCGCCGCCGACCGCCGGTTCGTCGGCCGGAGCGCCGAACTCGCCCGGCTGGACCAGGTGTTGCCGGCCGCACGGGACGGCCGGCCGATCCTCGTCACCGGGCCCGCGGGGGTCGGCAAGACCAGCCTGGTCCGGCAGTGGACGGCCCGGCGCGGCGACGCCTACTTCCCGGACGGCGTCCTCCGCGCCGACCTGCGCGGCTTCGACCCGGACGGGGCGCGCGAACCCGGCGAGGTGCTCGGGGAACTCCTCACCGCCCTCGGCGTCGACCCGGACGCGCTGCCCGCCGAACCCGAGGAACGCGCCCACCGCTACCGCGAACTGATCGGCGGCCGGCGGATGCTGGTCGTCCTGGACGACGCCGCCTCCTACGAGCAGCTCGCCCCGCTGCTGCCCGACCCGCCGGCCACCGACAGCGAGCCCGCCCCGGTCGCGATCGTCACCAGCCGCAGCCGGCTGCGCCACCTGCTGGTCCGTACCGGCGGCATACCGGTGCCGCTCGGCGCGCTCGGCGCCGACGAGGCCGCCGACCTGCTCGCCCGCATCCTCGGCCCGGACCGCACGGCCGGAGAGCCGGAGGCCGTCGCCGAACTCGCCGAGCGCTGCGACCACCTGCCGCTCGCGCTGCGCCTGGCCGCCGCCCGCCTGGCCGCCCGGCCCGACTGGTCCGCGGCCGACCTCACCGCCGAACTCGCCGACGAGCAGACCGGCCTGGCCGCCCTCTCCGGTGCCGGGACCGGCACCGACCGCGGCCCGCTCGGCCTCACCACGGCGCTGGACCGCACGTACCGCGCGCTGGCCCCGGACGCCGCCCGGCTGTTCACCCTGCTCGGCCTGCACCCCGGCGCGGAGATCGGCACCGACACCGCCGCCGCCCTCGCCGACCTCCCGCCCGCCACCGCCCGCACCCTGCTGACCCGGCTCGACGCCGTGCACCTGCTGGAGGAGACCAGCCCCGGCCGGTACGCCCGGCGCGAGCTGGTCCGCCGCCACGCCGCCGCGCAGGCCGCCGAACTCGCCTGCGAGGAGCGGTACCTGGCTCTCGACCGGCTGATCTCCCACTACCTCGACGTCACCGCGGACTGGGCGGGCGAGGGGGCTGGGGCCGGGGGCGCGGCGGCCGGGGACAGCGGCTCGGCGGCGGCCTGGTTCCGCCGCGAGGAGAGCGCCCTGCGCGCCGTCGTGCTCTGCGCCGAGCAGAAGGGACGGCCCACCGCGGCCTGGCGACTCGCCCACCGGGTCGGCCGGTTGTACGAGACCACCGGCCACGACCGGACGCAGTGGCGGGCCGTGGTCGAGGCCGGGCTGCGCGCCGCGCACGCGGACCGGGACGAGGCGGCGGTCGCCCGGCTCGGCACCGACCTCGCCGTCCTGCACGTCGACCGCGCGGCCCACCGCACCGCCGCCGACCAGTTGGAGCGGGCGGTCGACGCCGCCGACCGGGCCGGCGACGCGGCGCTGCGCCACCACTGCCGCAGCCGGGTGGCGGCCGCGCTGCTGCGGACCGGCCGGTACGAGCGGGCGGTGCCCATGCTCGGCGACCTGGTGGCCGCCGCCCGCACCCCGGCCACCGACCACCTGCTGGTCCGCGCGCTCACCGACCTCGCCGACGCGCTCGTCCTGGCCGGCGACCCCGGGCCCGCCCTGCGCCACGCCGACGAGGCGGTGCGCGCCGCCACCGCCCGCTCCGGCGGAGCCGAGGCCGTCCTCGCCACCCACAGCCGGGCCCGCGCCCTGCACGCGCTCGGCCGCCGGGACGCCGCGCTCTCCTCGGCCCGGCTCGCCGTCGCCCTCGGCCGCACCGTCGGCGACCCGGCCCTCGAAGCCCGCTCCCACGGCCTGCTCGCCGACCTGCTGGACGCCCTCGGCCGCACCGTCGAGGGCGCGGAGGCGAGGCGCCCGGTGTAGGGCCGCCGCCCGGCGGGTCCTGTCCCGGCCGCCCCGGCGGCGGGAAACCGCCGGGCGGCGGCCGGGACCGGCCGTCCGTGGCGGAAAACCGCTGATCGGCCGGCGGAACCACAGGCGGAACTATCGGCGGTCCGCTCCCGCGCAACCGCCCCCGCCCGCGTCGCCCCGCCCGCACGCATCCCTCCTGACCTGGGTGGATATCCTGAGGGAGGGGCGACTGGGAGGAATCTTTCCGCCCGGGCATACTTCTGCCTGGAACGAACCGCCGGAGGCGACTCCAGGCAGAAGTGCGGAACTGCGCAGGACCGAGTGAGTGGGGGCGGGGAATGGCGGCCGGGGGCGGTACGGACACGGACGCGAACGAGTTCAGCTGTCTGCTGGCGGGGCACCGGGTGGCGGCGGGCCTGACCCAGGAGGAGCTCGCCGCGGCCGCCGGGGTCAGCCTGCGCGCCCTCGGGGACATGGAGCGCGGTCGCACCCGCGGCCCGCAGCGGCGCACCGTTCGGGCCCTGGCCGAGGCGCTCGGGCTGGACGGCGGGCAGGCGGAGGCGCTGGACCGGGCCGCGCAGTCCGGACGCCCGCGCGGGGTGCGGCCGGGCTCGGCGCCCGCCGGGGGCCGAGCCCGGCCCCTTCGGTCCGCCGCGCACGAGGCCGCCGTCCGTACGGACGGCGCCCGTACGGACGCGCCGCGCGCCGCGGCCCCGCCCGTGCCCGCCGCCGAGGCCGGCCAGAGCGCCCTCGCGCTGCCCCGCGACATCGCCGACTTCACCGCCCGTGAGAACGCCCTCGCCCTGCTCGCCCGGCTGGCCGAGGACGAGCGGCCGGCCCACCCGCGCGTGGTGCTGGTCAGCGGCCAGCCCGGCCTCGGCAAGACCGCCTTCGCCCTGCACGCCGCCCACGTCCTGGCCGAGCGCTTCCCGGACGGCCAGCTCTCGCTGGACCTCGGCGGCATGTCCTCGCAGCCGCTGCTCGCCCGGGACGCGCTCGGCCAGGTGCTGCGCGCCCTGGGCGTGGCCGATGCCGCGGTGCCCGCCGGGACGGAGGAGCGGGCCGGCCTCTACCGGGCGCTGGTGCGCGAGCGGCGGCTCGTCCTGGTGCTGGACAACGCCGCCGACGAGGGCCAGGTGCGTCCGCTGCTGCCCGGCTCCGGCCCGGCCGTGACCATCGTGACCAGCCGCAACGTGCTGCCCGGCCTGGAGTCGGTGCACCGGCTGAGCCTGGACGTGCTCTCCCCGGCGGAGGCGGCCGGGCTGCTGGCCCGGATCGCCGGCCGCGAGCGGATCGACGCCGCGCCCGACGCCACCGCCGAGCTGGCCAGGCTCTGCGGCTACCTGCCGCTCGCGCTGCGGATCGCCGGGCAGCGCCTGGTCGCCCGCCCGCAGCAGCCGGTCGCCCACCTGGTGCGCCAGCTCACCGCCGAGGAGAACCGGCTGGACCTGCTGGAGACCGGCGACCTGGCCGTCCGCCCGGCCTTCGAGCTGTCCTACCGGCGACTGCCCGCCGAGTCCCAACTGGTCCTGCGCCGCTGCGCGCTGACCGCCGGGCAGGACTTCACCGCGGAGATCGCCGCGGCCTACGCGGGCCTGTCGGCGGCCCGAACCGAGCTGGTGCTGGAGCAGCTCGTCGACGCCGGGCTGATGCAGGCGGCCACCCCGGACCGCTACCGCCTGCACGACCTGGTGCGGCTCTACGCGGGCGAGCGGCTGACCGCCGACGAGACGGGCCAGGAGCTGGCCGAGGCCCGCACCCGGGCCGGCCGATGGATCCTCGGCCGGGCGGCCGAGTACGGACTGCGATTCGACCCCGACCACGCCACGGACGCGGCCGGCACCGGCGGCGCCGCGCCCCCGCACCTCACCGAGGCGGCCGCCTGGCTGGAGTACGAGCACCCCGAGTGGCTGGCCGCCCTGCACCAGGCGCAACTGGCCGGCCGCTACCAGGAAGTGGTGGACACCGCCGAGGCGATGCACTGGTTCTCCGACCGGCTGCTGAGCTGGGGCATCTGGGCCGAGGTGTTCCAGCTCTCGGCGGACGCCGCCCGCGCGACCGGGGACCGGCGGGTGGAGGCGGTGCACGTCAACTACCTGGCCTGGACGTACATCACCTGCCTGCACCGCTACCAGCGCGGCATCGAACTGGCCACCGAGGGGCTGGAGCTGGCCCTCGCGGTGGGCGACCGGGAGCAGCAGGGCTGGGCGCTCACCTACCTCGCCTCGGGCCTGCGCCACCTCCAGCGGCACCGGGAGGCGACCGACGCCTTCCGCCGGGCGGCGGACGCCTTCGCCGAGCTCGCCAGCCGCTCGGCGATGATCGGCCGGCTGGTCACCCTGCGGGGCGCGGCCAACTGCCTGCGGGAGTCCGGCCGGGCGGAGGAGGCGGCGGATTCGCGCCGGCGGGCCCTGGCCGGGGCGCTGGAGCTGGTGGAGCGCTGGTCCTCGCCGCTGATGCACCTGCTGGCGGCCATGACCGCGCACGAACTCGGTCTGGACCGTGCGGCGTTGAGGCGCTGGCCGGCCGCCGAGAAGGCCTACCGGCAGGCCCTGGTGCACTTCGAGGCGGTGGGCCGCCCGGACAGCATGACCAAGACGCTGACCGAACTGGGCACCGCGCTGATCGAGCAGGGCCGCGCCGAGGAGGCCCGCGAACTGCTGACCGAGGCGCTCACCGATCTGAGCGCGGAGGGCCCCCACGGCGCGGGCGCCCGGCACTGACCGGCTCTCCCCAGGAGCACTGCCGGTGGCGCCCGGAGCCGGTCGGCCGTAGCCGGAAACGCCCCGGCCCGCCTCCGGTCTCACCGGAAGCGGGCGGGCGCGCGGGCCGGAGCGGCCGGTCGGACCGGTCAGATCCGGGTGTCCTCCACCACCGGCAGCGAGTCGACCGGTGCCGAGGCGGGTGCGAAGGCCGTCCGCGGGGCGACGGTGGGCTGCTTGCCGCAGAAGGCCGGCTCCAGGGTGTTCATCAGACCCTGGGTCACCGAGCCGTTGTTGGAGGCGTTGGCGAAGACCACCACGCTGCGCCGCCCGTCCGGGGTGGTGAAGGACTGGGTGTTGAAGCCCTGCACGATGCCGCCGTGCCCGTACACGTCCCCGCAGGAGAGCGAGATGCGGCGCAGGCCCAGGCCGTAGGAGATCTTCGCGGTGGGGGTGGGCAGGGCGGCGGTCATCTGCTGGAGCGAGGCGGTCGAGACGAGCCCGCCGTTGTCGCCGGCCGTCAGCGCGGTGAGGAAGCGGTCGAGGTCCTCGGCGGTGGAGATGACGGCCCCGGCGGCCCAGACCCAGGAACCGTTCTGCTCGGTGGAGTCCAGCAGCGGCTTGGTGCGGTCGTCGTTGGTGAGGTAGCCGGTGACGTGGGCGCCGCGGATCGCCTGGTCCGGCACCACGAAGGAGGTCTTGCGCAGGCCGAGCGGCTGGATGATCCGCTCGTTCAGCACCTCCGGGAAGGGCTGGCCGGTGAGGTGCTCGATGGCCAGGCCCATCAGCACGAAGTCGGTGTTGGAGTACGAGTAGCGGGTGCCGGGGGTGTACTGCAGGCCGTGCTTGACCGACATCGCGACCAGCTCGCGCGGGTCGTAGACCGTGCTGCGGATGCGGGCCTCGAAGGCGCTGGTGGTCTCCTCGCCGGCCTGCTCCAGCAGGTCGTTGGTGTGGTCGAAGATCCCGGCCCGGTGCTCCAGCACCTGGCGGCCCGTCATGGTCCAGCCGTCCGGGAGGGTGCCCGCGGGCAGGTACTCGCGCAGCGGCCGGTCGAGGTCGATCCGGCCCTCCTGCGCCAGCTGCATCACGAGAACGGCGGTGAACATCTTGCTGTTGCTGCCGACCCGGAACCTCCACGAGGAGTTCATCGGGGTCCCGTCCAGGTCGGCCAGGCCGACGTTCACCGAGCGGGTCCGGTCGCCGCCGTCGTGGTCGCGGATCACCGCGAAGGCGCCCGGGGCGCCGGCCGAGACGGTGGCCTGGAGGGCGGCGCGCACACCGGCGAGGTCGGGGGCGGTCGCGTCGGTGGTGTTCCGGCCGGCGGCCGCGGCGGGCAGGGCACCGGTCGCCACCAGGACGGCGCCGGCGGCGGCCACCGCGAGCGGGCGCAGAAGGCTGGTCTTCGCCATGTTCCTCGGCTCTCTCGTGAGCTGACGCGGCGTCGGACCGCGTCGTTCGAAGATCACTATCACCGGCCCGGGCGGTCCGTGGCAATGTGAACCGGTTCGCCCGCATTTCGCGTTGTCGATGCGGCGGTCGGCGGCCGCACCGTTCGTTTCCCGCGCCGGGGCCAAGGTTTCACCTGCCGTCGCCTACCCGCGTCGAACGCGGCGCCCGATGCTGTTCGGGCGCTCTGCGCCCGGCCGTACCCCGGGCGCGGCGCCCCGGACGCCGCACACCGGCGGCAGGCACCTCCCGTCCCGTGCCCGGCTCGCCGGGCCGTCTTCCACCCGAGGAATTGTCATGACTTCGTCCACGAAGGCCCTGAGCCCCCGCTCCCGCCGCACCGCGACCGCGATCGGCTCCGCCGTCGCCCTGCTCGCCGCCTCCGCCGGCCTCTGGGCGGCCACCGCCACCACCGCCCAGGCCGCCGCGCTGCCCACGCCCGACCACATCGTCGTCGTGGTGATGGAGAACCACGCCTACACCCAGGTCATCGGCAGCAGCAGCGCCCCGTACATCAACAACACCCTGAAGGCCGGCGGGGCCAACCTCACCCAGTCCTTCGGCATCACCCACCCGAGCGAGCCGAACTACTACGCGCTGTTCTCCGGCTCCACCCAGGGCACCGTCGACGACAGCTGTGTGACGGTCGGCGGCTTCCAGGCCGCCAACCTCGCCTCCGAGGTGATCGCCGCCGGCAAGACCTGGGGCAGCTACAACGAGTCCCTGCCCAGCCAGGGCAGCACCGTGTGCAGCAGCGGCAGCTACGCCCAGAAGCACAACCCCTGGTTCGGCTTCGGCAACGTCCCGCTCGGCTCCGCCAAGACCTTCGCCCAGTTCCCGACCGACTACAGCACCCTGCCGAACGTCTCCTTCGTGGTGCCGAACCTCTGCAGCGACATGCACGACTGCTCGGTCGGCACCGGCGACACCTGGATCAAGAACAACCTGGGCGCGTACGCCACCTGGGCGCAGACCCACAACAGCCTGCTGGTCGTCACCTTCGACGAGGACAACAAGCTGTCCGGCAACCGGATCCCGACCGTGATCTACGGCGCCCACGTGACGCCCGGCAGCAGCAGCGCCACCACCTACAACCACTACAACGTGCTGCGCACCCTGGAGGACCTGGCCGGTACCTCCGGCCACGCGGGCAACGCGGCCTCCGCCGCCGACATCACCGGTATCTGGAACTGAACGGCGGCGGTCAGGCCCTGATCCCGGCCGGGTCCTGACCCGGGGTCCGGTCCCGTCCCGGGGCCTGCTCCCGGGCCTGGTCCGGGTCCTGATCCGGGGTCCGAGCCCGATCGTGAGCCCGGGTCCGGGCCGGTGGCTGTTCGGCCGCCGGCCCGGGCGCGGTTCCGGCGGTCCGCCGGGCGCCGTGCCGCCGGGCGCCGGGCACCGCCGCCGTGCCCGCGCCGCCCCCTCCGGCCTCCGGGCCGACCTCAACCTCGCCCCCGCCTCGGTCAGCGGCCGGCTGGAGACCCTGGAACGGCGCGGCTTCGTCCTGCGCACGCCGGCCACGGAGGACCGCCGGAAGGTCGGCATCGTGCTGACCGAGGCCGGACGCGCCGCCTGGCAGGAGGCCCTGGACGTGGTGGGCCGGGAGGAGCGGCGGCTGCCGGGAGTGCTCTCCGAGGAGGAACGGCGCACGCTGGCGGACCTGCTGCGGAAGGTGATGCTCGCTCAGGAGGGCGAGCGGTAGGCCCCGGGGCGGCGGCCGGGGTCGACCCGCGGCGTCCGTCCCCGGTATCGATAGGGGCGTGCGATTCGAACTTGTGCCGGTGCCGGACGGCGTGGGGGCGCGGCCCCGGGACGGGCGGGGCTACCCGGTGCCGGCGATCACGCCGTGGCAGGGCGACGTCCCGCAGTTCGCGCTGACCGACTACGGGCGCAGCGCCGACTGCGCGCTGGAGCGGCGGTGCTCGGTGTGCGGGCGGTTCATGGAGCGCGGACCGGTGTGGCGGGTGGTCGGCGCCGCCGAGAGCGCGGAGATCGCCGGGGCGCTCGCGGCCGGGCAGCCGTACCGCAACCTCGCGCCCACCATGGAGGGCCCCGGCCACCGGTCCTGCATGCTCTACGCCGCCATGGTCTGCCCGTACCTGGCGCGCCCCAACGCCCGGCGGCGGGCGAGCACCGGGGACACGGCGGACGAGCTGACCTCGGCCGCCGTCCGGGGCGCGGTGCGCGGCGGCACGGGCGCGGTGGTCGGGTTCGGCGACTACGAGTACGCCGTCACCGGGACCCGGGTGCTGTTCCGCTTCCTCGACGTGGTCGAGTTCCTGCCGCACGAGTCGGCCGACGAGCACCTGGCCGAGCTGCGCGCCGAGTTGGCGAAGCCGCTGTAGCTCTCGTGGCCCGTGCGGCCCCGGTGGCCCGGCCGGCGGAGCTGCCGGCCGGGCGGGTTCGGGGCCGAGGGGGTCAGAGCGCCCGGGTCTGCGCCCAGTCGTAGAGCCGGTGGGCACTGTCCCCGAGGCGGGTGGCGTACAGCGTGTTGACCGTGCCGCCCGCGAGCTCCTCGGAGGTGGTGGTGACGCCGACGAGGGTGCCGGTGCCGGTGGCCGGGTCGAAGCGGGCGAAGTGGGGGCCGCCGCTGGCCCCGTGCGACATGTCGCAGGACTCGCCCCACAGGACCGGGGCCTTGGGGCCGGGGCGGGCCGGTCCGGCGCAGTGGATCATGCGCGAACCGGAGTATGCGGCGGAGGGGTCGTTCAGCCGGTTCTTGGGATAGCCGAAGGTGTGGACGAACTCGCCCTCGGTGGGCGGGGTGAACGCGATCCGCTGGGCACCGGTGATGTCGGCGACCCGCCGCCCCCCGGTCGAGGGGTTCGCCACCAGGACCCCGGTGTCGTAGCCGGCCACGGCGACGTCGTTCGAGGTCGTCCCGCCCGGATCGGCGTCCCAGCGGGAGGAGGTGGCCATGGTCCTGATGCTGAAGCCGCCGAGCGGCTTGGTCCCGTTGCGGTAGCCGGGCACGAAGTAGAGGTTGTGGTTCCAGGTGCCGTCGGTCGCGGGGGCCCCGACGCCCCGCAGGCAGTGCGCCGCCGTGAGGAGGGTGCTGCGGTTGGCGCTGTTGACGACGGTCGCGGTGCAACTGCCGTCGTAGCCGTCGGAGAAGGTGAAGAAGAGCCGGCCGACGCTCCGGTCCACCGCTCCGCCGTGGGTCCACACGGCCCCGGGGTCCGGGGTGTCCGCGGGCAGCGGCCGCGGGTCGTTCGGCGTGTTGTCGTCCTCGGGCAGGGGCGTGATCTCGGGGACCAGGGCGCCCGCCAGCTTCATCCGGTCCGGTGTCCAGTAGGCGTCGATCCGGCCGCGTTCCTGCGCGGTCGTGGCGCCGGTGTGCGTCGTGACGGTATCGCGCTCCGCGGCGAGGGCCGTGTTCGGCAGCAGCACCGCCGCCGTGGTCGCACTCAGCAGGAGGGCGCCCACGGCGGCGAGCCTGCGGGGCAGTGCGCGGCGGGTGGTCGGTGTTCCGGGTGTCTTCGGCATGCACGGCACCGTAGGCGCGGGACGTCAGGCTCCCGTGTGGATCGGGTCTCGGCCGGCCGTCGAAACGATCAGGTTCCGGTAACGGCGTATCGGTCCTGTACCGGTGGCCGCCGGTCTGCCTGAGTCGGCATCAGGGCCGGTAGGAGGGCAGGCCCTTGACGGTGGAGACCCGGGTCGGCGCGGCCGAGCCGTCGGCGGGCAGGGTGCTGATGCCGTCCGGGGCGAGGGCCGGCTGCGAGCCCTTGCCCAGGTCCTGGGTCGCCGGGCGGATGCAGTCGTCGTACAGGTACACCTCGTTGGCCGGGGTGTTGGCGTAGACGATCTCGCCCCGGTGGCGGGGGCGGTTCAGAGGCCGAGGTCGGTGAGGCCCGGGTGGTCGTCCGGTCGGCGGCCGAGCGGCCAGTGGAACAGGCGCTCCTCGGCGGTGATCGGCAGGTCGTTGATGGAGGCGTGCCGACGGGCCATCAGGCCGTCGCGGTCGAACTCCCAGTTCTCGTTGCCGTAGGAGCGGTACCAGCGGCCGTCGCCGTCGTGCCACTCGTACGCGAAGCGGACCGCGATGCGGTCGCCGTCGTACGCCCAGAGTTCCTTGATCAGGCGGTAGTCGAGCTCGCGCTGCCACTTGCGGGTGAGGAAGTCGGCGATCCGCTCGCGGCCGGCGAGGAACTCGGAGCGGTTGCGCCAGCGGCTGTCCGGGGTGTAGGCGAGGGCGACCCGCCGGGGGTCGCGGGTGTTCCAGGCGTCCTCGGCGGCCCGGACCTTCCGGCGGGCGGTCTCCTCGGTGAACGGGGGCAGGGGCGGGCGCTGCTCGGTGCCGGTCTCGGGCATGGATGCTCCTCGGAATGGGCGTTCCGCTGGTGAGAACGATCGTTCTCACTCTGGTGGATACGATAGGAGAATCATCGTTCTCACGCAAAGGGCACGGCAGATGGAGCAGGAAGACCCGCGGACCCTGATCCTCGACGCGGCCGAGGAGCTGTTCTACGGGCAGGGCATCCAGGCGGTCGGCATGGACGCCGTCCGGGCCGCCTCCGGCATGACCATGCGCCGCGTCTACCAGCACTTCCCGTCCAAGGGCGAGCTCGTCGAGGCCTACCTGCTGCGCCGCGACGGCCGTTGGCGGGCGAGCCTCGCCGAGTACGTCTCGCGCACCGGCGGCGACCCGCGGGAGCAACTGCTCGCGGTCTACGACTGGCTCGGCCGGTGGTTCGCCGAACCCGGCTTCCGGGGCTGCGCGTTCGTCAACTCGCTCGGCGAACTGGGCGCCGTCAGCCCCGCGGTGGTGGCCGCTGCCCGGCACCACAAGGCGGAGTTCGGGAGCTACCTCGCGGGCCTGGCCCAGGCCGCCGGAGCCCCGTCCGCCACGGCCGTCCACCTGACCCTGCTGGCCGAGGGGGCGATCACCAGCGCGGCCGTCCACGGCGATCCGACGGCCGCCGCCGACGCGAGGGAGGCCGCCCGGCTGCTGCTGGCCGCGACGCCGGGGCGGTAGTCGGGGGAGGGGGCCGAGGCGGGGCCGGGGGGCGAGCGCACCCGTCGCCCGTGGCGAACGCCGCGTGCGGGCCGTCGTTGCCCGTCGGCGGCGGGTGGTCCCGGGCGGCCTCGGGCGGTGCCGATGGTGTCGGCGGTGCCGGCGGTGCGGAGGGGACGCCACGCGGGGCGGCCGTTCCCGGTCGAACCGCACCGGGCGAGTGCTTTTCGCCCGAACGCGCGTTTATCGCCCATTGATCGCCACCGCCTAGCCTCGGGCGCATGGACGAGAGAGCGGCCGAGCGGCCGGGGGTGTCGCCCGAGGGGCGGATGACGGAGCAGGACACCGAGCGGTTCCGGCGGTTGCTGGCGCGGCTGGAGGACTCGCTGGTGGTGGACCGGAAGGCGGCGGGGCGCGATGCCTGAGTGCGCCGAGCCGCCCGAGTGTGCCGGGCCGGGCCCGGTGGCGGTGCTGCCGGTGGCCGTGCTGCCGCTCTGGCGGCGCGGGGAGGCCGGGCGGGAGTGGAACGCGGACCGGCCCGGGGTGCTGCGGGGGCACCCCGGGCCGGTGGTGGGCGGCCGGGAGCGGGAGGGCGGCGCCGACCGGAGGGACTGACCGGTCAGCTGCAGCCGCAGTCGCACGAGCAGCAGTCGCACCCGTCGCAGCAGTCCCCGTCGCAGCACTGGCAGCAGTCGCCGCAGCCGCCGCAGTCACCGCACTCGCAGTCGTTCCGCACGCAGAAGCCCTCGCGGCGCTCGCGGCTGAACGGGTCCTCGTGGTCGCAGCAGAGCAGCTGGCAGGTGCAGGCCATCAGCGCCCACATCGCGCACCCGGCGAGCAGGTTGCGCGGGTTCGGCGGCTTCTCGCCGGGCGGGGTGAACCCCGGGCCCTGCGGCACCCACGGCGGGATCGGCGCCTGGCCGGGCGGCGTCTGCTGCGGCGGCGCCTGGCGCGGGTGCTCGCCGGTGGCGGTGCCCGCCGCGTCCGGGCGGCGACAGGCCGCCCCGTGCCGGGCCGGTCCGAAGACCCGCTCCACCGCCCGCTCGGTCTCGTGCGCGAGCAGGACGTGCACGAGGGTGCGGTCGGCGAGTTCGACCTCGCGCAGCGCGAGCCGGATGCCGTGGACGGCGTCACGGCAGAGCCGTTCGGCCTCGGCGCGGTCGGTGCCGGTGGCGGTCAGCGGGTTCCAGGCGCCCGAGGCCGCGTCGGCGGCCTGGTCCTCGGCGGCATCGAGGAGGTGGGCGAGCCGGCCGAACAGCCGTCCGGCCTCGGCGAGCGGGGCGGCGTTGCCGGGGCGCCCGGCGATCACGGCGGTGTGCGCGAAGGCGGCCGAGGTGGCGGTCTCGGTGGGCTCGGTGACCAGCAGGACGGACCCGCCGGGCCGCAGTGAGCGCTCCAACTCGCCCTGCCGGGAGGCCGCGTCGAGCAGCACTGCGGTGTCGAAGCCGACCGTGGAGGCGCTGCCCGCGCTCTGCCGGTCCCAGCGCCGGGTGACGGCACGGGCTCCGGCCGCGACCGGGCGGCGGGCGAAGACGCCGTCGCGGTCCTCGACGTGGTCGCGGATCTTGACCGAGGCGAGTGCCAGCGAGACGGCGGCGGCGAGCCGGGCGCCCTCGCCCTTGGCGACGGAGGCGGTCCGCATGCCGCGCAGCGGGCAGGGCCCGGCGGTGCGGCGCCAGGAGGAGTCCTCCCGGGCGGCCTGGGCCTCGACCAGCACGGAGATGATCAGACCGTCGTAGTTGGTCGCCGTTCGCGCCAGCTGCCCGTGGTCGTCCCGCAGTGCGAGGCAGAGCCCGCACAGGTGGGCCATCCAGGAAGTCTGCAGGCGCTCCGACAATCGGTGCCTGCACGGTCTGATGATGCCGAACACGCTGGTCCCCCTTGCTTCACGGGCCGCCGACCGGCCACGATCCGCCGCACATCATATGATCGGCGCCCCGCTCGGGCCGAGGCCCCGTCAAGCCCCGGCGACCGGCCGGAGGTGACGGACGCGCCTCCCCGGGGGTGCGCCGCCCGACACCCGCCACTCGCCGCCCCGCCCCGCCCCCTGCCCGCCCCCTGCCCGCCCCCCTGCCCGCCGTCCCGGCTGCGCCGGCCGGCCGGAGTCGCGGGCCCGGAGCCGGTGAGATGATCTCAGATCCGGGATAGCATCGCGAATATGGGAATCGACACGGCCGCCGACGAGCGGCTGGCACAACGGCTCGCCGAACTGAGGCTGGAACGCGGATGGACCCTGGAGGAGTTGGCGCGGCTGGCGGACGTCAGCCGCTCGACGCTGTCCAGGGTGGAACGGGCGGAGGTCAGTCCGACGGCCGCGCTGCTCGGTCGGCTGTGCGCCGTGTACGGGCGGACCATGTCGCGGCTGCTCGCCGAGGTGGAGTCCGGCCCGGCCCGGCTGGTGCGGGCCGGGGAGCAGCAGGTCTGGCGGGACGGGACGACCGGGTTCGTCCGCCGGTCGGTCTCGCCGCCGCACGGCTCGCTGCGGGCGGAGATCATCGAGGGCCGGCTGCCGGCCGGCGCGGACATCGCGTACGACCGCGCCTGTACGCCCGGCCGGGAGCACCACCTGTGGCTGTTCGAGGGGAACCTGGAGCTGACCGTGGACGGGGAGCCGCAGCCGCTCCGCCCCGGCGACTGCCTGCGCTACGTCGGCGTCACCAGCCGCTTCCGCAGCCTCGGCCCGGACGAGGCCCGGTACGCGTTGGTGGTGGTCGAACCGTGAGCGCCGCCGCCGACCCGATAGCCGGGGAGCCCGGGAAGCCCGAGGGCAGCAGGGAGCCCGAGGACAGCAGGAAGCCCGGAGGATCCGGAAAGCCCAAGGAGCGCTTCGACGCCGCCGGGCGCCGGATCCTGCTGGTCTGCGTCGCGGGCGGCTTCACCACGCTGCTCGACCAGTCCGTCCTCAACACCTCCATCCCTGCCCTGCGCGAGAGCCTGCACGCCGGGCCCGCCGACCTCCAGTGGATCGTCGCCGGCTACTCGCTGGCCTTCGGCCTCGCGCTGATCCCCGGCGGGCGGCTGGGCGACGTCAAGGGCCGCAAGTGGTTCTTCGTCACCGGCCTCGCGCTGTTCACCCTGGTCAGCCTGGTCTCCGCGACCGCCACCGAGCCCGGGGTGCTGATCGCGGCCCGGCTGCTCCAGGGCGCGGGCGCCGGCCTGGTCAACTCCCAGATGATCGGCACCCTCCAGGACGTCTTCGACGGCCAGCTGCGGGCCCGCGCCCTCGGCATGTACGCCGTCACCGGCGGCCTCGCCTTCGCGCTCGGCCCGCCGATCGGCGGCGCCGTGCTGGCCCTGGCCGGCCCCGAGAACGGCTGGCGGCTGACCTTCCTGCTCAACGTCCCGTTCGGCCTGGCCACCGTCGTCCTGGCGGCCCGCCACCTGCCGAGGCCCCGCCCCAGCGCGCGCGGCGCCAACCTCGACCTCCTCGGCCTGCTGCTGGTCGGGGCGCTCACCCTCGCCCTGATGCTGCCCTTCGTCCGGCCACCCGGCTGGACCGGCTGGCTCGCCTTCGCGGCCACCGCCCTGCTGCTGCTCGGCGCGCTCGCCTGGTGGCAGCGCCGCTACGCCCGGGCCGGCGGCCGGCCGCTGATCCACCCGGCCCTGACCCGCTCCGCGCCGTACGCCCTCGGGACGGCCACCGCGATGGCCCAGTTCGGCTCCTCGCTCGCGGCCTCGCTGGTCCTGACCATGTTCCTGCAGGACGGCCTCGGCCTGTCCCCGATGGGCGCCGCGCTGGTCGCGCTGCCCTCCGCCGTGGCCATGGGCACGGCCTCCGCGCTCGCCTGGCGGGTCGTCCAGCGCTACGGCCGGCGCACCGTCACCGCCGGGATGGTCGGCTCGGCGCTCGCCATGCTGCTCAGCGGGCTGCTCGCGCACTGGGCGCCCGCCGCCGTCCTGCCCTGGCTGCTGGCGCTGCTGCAACTGCTCGGCGGCGCCTCGGTCGGACTGATGGGCTCCACCAACCAGGCGTTCGTGCTGCGCCACGCGCCCGCCGAGGCGGCCGGGGTGAGCGGGGCGATCCTGCAGATGGCGCAGCGGATCGCGGCGGCCGTCGCGATCTCGGCCCTGTCCGGGGTCTACCTGCGGGAGACCGCCGGCGGTGGCGGGCACCGCTCGGCCTTCCTGACGGCGAGCACGGTGTGCGCCGCGGTGGCCGGACTCGCCGTCCTGGCCTCGGTGTTCGCCGGCCGCGCCGCGGACCGCGAGCAGCGCGAGGGCGAGCCGGTCGCGATCCGCCGAGGGCGAACGCCGGTCCGCTAGCCGGTGGTCCGTGCGTACCGTGGCGGGCATGACCGACGCCGTACGGAACCGGACCGTGGACCTGCCCGGGGTGACGCTCGCCTACCGGGAGAGCGGACGCCCCGGCGGCCCTCCCCTCGTCCTGCTGCACGCCCTCGGCGAACGCGCCGCCGACTGGGCACCCGTCCTGCCCGGGCTCGCCCCCGGCCACCACGTGTACGCGCTCGACCTGCGCGGCCACGGCGGCAGCTCCCGCACCGCCGCCTACTCGCTGGAGGCGATGCGGGACGACGTGCTGGCCTTCCTCGACGCCCTCGGACTCGCCCGCGTCGACCTGGTCGGCCACTCGATGGGCGGCGCCGTCGCCTACCTGCTCGCCCAGGCCGCGCCGGGGCGGATCGACCGGCTGGTCCTGGAGGACATCCCCGCGCTGTACCCGCGCCCGGCGAGTGCGCTGCCCGAGGATCCGGACCCGGAGGTGCACTTCGACTGGGCGATGGTCCGGGCCGTCAGGGCCCAGCTCGACGACCCCGACCCGGCCTGGCGGGCGGGGCTGGCGAGGATCACGGCCCGCACCCTGGCGGTGGCCGGCGGCCCGGCCAGCCACATCCCGCAGGAGCGGATCGCCGAACTCGCCCGGCTGATCCCGGACTGCCGCCTGGTCACCGTCGAGGCCGGGCACCTGGTGCACGGTGCCCGGCCCGCCGAGTTCGTCGCCGCGGTGGCGCCGTTCCTGGCCCGCTGAGCCGCCGGCCCGCCGATCCGCAGGGCCTGCTGAGCCGCCGGCCCGCTGAGCCGCCGCCCCGCTGAGCGGGGCCGCGGCCGGGTGGGTCAGACGCCGTGCTCGACGGGCAGCCGCCCGTTGCGCACCGCCGTCAGCAGGTCGGCGTGGTCGGCCTCGGTACGGTCCGCGTAGGCGACCGCGAAGGCGGCGACCGCCTCGTCCAGGGTCTCGCCCTTGCCGCAGTACCCGGCCAGCAGGCCCGGGTCGGCGGTGTGGGAGTGCGCCCGGGCCAGCAGGGCGCCGGTGATCCGGGCGTAGTCGTCCAGCTGGGACGGCTGCAGGGCGGCCGGGTCGACGCTGCCCTTGCGGTTGCGGAACTGCCGCACCTGGTAGGGGAGTCCGTCGACCGTGGTCCAGCCCAGCAGGGTGTCGCTGACCACCTGCATGTGCTTCTGCCCGAGCACCACCCGGCGGCCCTCGTGCCCGTCCGGCACGGACCGCGGCCCGGCCGGCAGGTACGGCAGCAGCGCGGAGGGACGCGCCTCCTTCACCTGCAGCACCAGCGGCTGGTCCCGGTGGTCGGTGAGCAGCACCACGTACGAGCGGGTGCCCACGCTGCCGGTGCCCACCACCCGGAACGCCACGTCCTGCACCCGGTAGCGGGACAGCAGGGTGCGCACCTCGGCCGGCACCGTCTCGACGTACGGGCCGAGCGCGTGCGCGACGGCGCGGGCGGTCGCGTCGGTCACCTCGGTGAGCACCGGGGGAGCGGCGGTGAAGCGCCAACCGCCGTCCGCGGTGCGGGCGGTGCTGCGGGCGGCGAACCGCGCGCTGGTGTTGCCGAGCGCCTTCGCGCCGACCTTGCGCAGCACCTCGGCGAGGTCGTGCGCCTCGGCGAAGGAGACCAGCTGCTCGTCCGCGATGGCGTTCCAGGCGTCCAGCCCGGGGAGTTTGGCGAGCGTGCGCACCGTCCGGCGGTAGGAGCCGGCCGCGTGCTGGGCGGCCTCGCGGGCGGTGCTCTCGCTCGCCCCGGCCTCGCGGGCGGCCAGCACCAGGCTGGCGGCCAGCCGCTTGAGGTCCCACTCCCAGGGGCCGGGGACGGTCTCGTCGAAGTCGTTGATGTCCAGCACGATCTGGCCGCGGGCGTCGCCGTACAGGCCGAAGTTGGCGGCGTGCGCGTCCCCGCACAGCTGCGCGCCGACCCCGGTCACCGGGGTGCCCGCGAGGTCGGCGGCCATCAGTCCGGCCGACCCGCGCAGGAACGCGAACGGGCTCGCGGCCATCCGGCCGACCCGGATCGGTACCAGCCGGGCTATTCGGCCGGTGTTGGAGGTCTCCAGCGCGGACACGGCGGTCGGCCGGTCGGGCGCGGGCGCGAACTCCGCGTGCCGCTCCCGGGGCACCCGCGCCCGCAGCTCCTTGCCGCGCTCCCGCGCCCTCCCGTCCTGCGCCGGGGCGAACCCGGCCACCGCGAACCCGCGCCGGGTCCGCTCGTCCCGCCCCGCCGTCGGCCCCGACCGATCCTCGGCCGCCTCGGCCCCACCCGCGTGCGCCACTTGTCCCGCCCGTCCCTTCCGGTCCTCGTCCCGCCCGCGACCTGCGCGGACGTTCGTCGGGGGGAGTGACGTGCGGCGTCGCGCGGTGGTTCCGGGGGAAGGGGGTCCGGTTGTGGGGCGCAGGTGGCGCGGGTCGGGATCGGGCGCGGGGCGGAGCGTGCGGGCTCCGGGGAGGCGGCGGGAGGCCGGGGCGGAGTGCGTGCGGCGCGGGGTAGCGTGGGGCGGGTGAACGATCTTGGGGGGACAGGCCTTCGGGTGCGCCTGGCGGCAGGGGCCGCCGCCGCGCTGACCGTGGCGGCCGGGCTGGGGGTGCGGGCGGCGCTGGGCGGGGACCTCGCCAAGGACGCCGGGGACGCGCTCTACACCGTCCTGCTGTACGCCCTGCTCGTGCTGGCCGCGCCGAGGCTGCGCCCCGGCCGGGCCGCCGTCCTGGCCGCCGCGCTGAGCTGGGCGGTGGAGCTGTTCCAGCTCACCGGCCTGCCGGACGCCTGGGGGCGGCACAGCGTCCTGGCCCGGCTGGTGCTGGGCTCGACCTTCAACCCGCCGGACCTGTTCTGGTACCTGGTCGGCGCGGGCTGTGCCGGCGCGCTCCACCGGCTGCTGCGAACCTCCCGAGTCGCAGCGGCCGGCGGAGCCGTCCGGTGGAGTGAACCGACGGACCGTCAGAGCGGAAGCAGCTCGGGCCGCTTGGGCTCGACGTGGTCGCCCGAGGACTCGCCGCGCAGGCGCCGGCCGACCCAGGGCAGCAGGTGCTCGCGGGCCCACTGGATGTTCTCCCGCCGCTGGTCGGCGGGGGTGAGCACGCGGGCGTCCGGCCACGGGGCCTCCGGGTCCTGCGCGGTGCGCAGGCCCAGCGAGCGGGCGGCCAGCAGGGCGACCCGCTGGTGGCCGTCGGGGGACAGGTGCAGGCGGTCCTCGCTCCACGCGCGGCGGTCCTGCACCGCGCGCAGCGACCACAGGTCGGCCACCTGGCAGCCGTTGCGGTCGGCGACGGCGCGCACGTGTCCGTTGTAGGTGGCGATCTTGCCGCGCAGGTGCTTCAGCAGCGGCACGTCCTTGGTGTCGAAGCCGGTGCAGACGAGCACCGTCCCGGCGTTCTCGGTGAGTTGGACGACGGCGGCCTCGAAGCGTCCGGCCACCTCGTCCGGGTCGCTGCCCGGCCGGAGGATGTCGTTGCCGCCCGCGCAGAAGGTGACCAGGTCGGGCTGGAGGCGGCGGACCTGCGGCACCTGCTCGGCGGTGATCTGGTCCAGCAGCCGGCCGCGCACGGCGAGGTTGGCGTAGCGGAAGTCGCCCGGCGGGCGTCCGTCGGCGAGGATTCCGGCGAGCCGGTCGGCCCAGCCGGCGAACCTGCCGTCGATGCCGGGGTCGTTCAGACCCTCGGTGAAGCTGTCCCCGAGGGCGGCGTACGAATCGAGGTCAAGGGTCTCCTGGAGATTCGGCATGAAAGAGATAGTTCACCTAATCAAGTGACCTACGCCACCGTAGGTGACCCCGGCGGCACGTGAGATGGGCCACGTACCCGAACCGGGCGCTTGCGCCCGCAGAGACCCGGTCCCCGGAAAGCACAAGATCGGCACCCCCTTCCGCTTTCCGGCCCGTCCGGCGGATGCTCGAAGGGAGCGGCCGGCTCCGGCCGCAGTCCTCCTGGGGGAAGGCATCCATGACCACCGACCCGCGCCCCGGCCCGCCCGGGAACTGGTCCATCGACGACCGCTGCACCAACTGCGACGTCGCCCGGCAGCTCGCGCCCGGCCTGGTCCGCGAGCACGAGGGCCGCTCCGAGCTGGTCCGCCAGCCGCGCGACGCGGCCGAGCGCCGACAGCTGCTCGCCGCCGCCCACGCCTGCCCGACCCGCTCCATCCGCCCCGGCACCGGGCCGCTGGACCCGGCCGAGGACCCGTTCCCGCTGGCCCTCGCCGACGACCTGCTGCTGCTCGGCCACAACTCCCGCCGCATCGCGGGCGCCAACTCCTACCTCTGCCGCCGCCCGACCGGCTGGGTGATGGTCGACACGCCGCGCTACAGCGAGGCCCTGGCCGCCCGGTACGCCGCGCTCGGCCCGGTCACCGACGTCCTGCTCACCCACCGCGACCACGCCGCGCACGGCCGGGCGTACGCCGACCGCCTCGGGGCCCGGCTCTGGATCCACGAGGGCGACCTGGAGGCCGCGCCCGACGCCGACCGGGTGCTGCGCGGCACCGGGCCGACGGAGGTCTCGCCCGGCCTGGTCGCCCACCCGTTCCCCGGCCACACCCGGGGCAGCGTGCTCTACCTCGCGGACCAGCGGTACTGCTTCAGCGGCGACAGCCTGTACTGGTCCCGCACCACCGGGGACATCGAGGTGGCGGAGTCGGTGACCTGGTACTCGATCGAGGAGCTCGCCGCCTCGCTGCGGCGCGGCCTGGGCGTTCTGCGCTTCGAGTGGCTGCTGCCCGGCCACGGCGGGCGGCGCCGGATGTCCGCCGAGGAGGCGGACCGCCGGCTGCGGGCGCTGGCGGAGCGGTGCCGGGAGCTGCGGCCCGGGCCGGTGGACTTCGGCGCGGTCCGCTGGTAGCCGGGCTCCACGGGCAGGGCCGTCCGTCGCGGTAGCCGCGGTCCACGGGCAGGGCGGTCCGTCGGGGCGGCCGGGGTCCACGGGCGGCGCGGCCCGCCCGCGGGCGCCGGAGGGCCGGTGCGCCGGTGCCTGCGCCGGGTGCGCGGGGGCGTGCGACCGCCGGGAGCGCCCGCCCGGGTGTGCGAACGGTTCCGCCGGGGCAGCCGCCTTGGGAACGAAGGTGTTCGGCCTCGCGAACCCCGAACTCCGTGCGACGAACTCCCCGCGATCCAAGGATGGTTGAGTCATGCTCACGCAGACACCGGAGCGCCAGGCCCGGCCGCGGCGCTACCTGATGTGCCGGCCGACGCACTTCACCGTGGACTACGCGATCAACCCGTGGATGGACCCGTCCCAGCCCACCGACACCGCGCTCGCCCTGCGCCAGTGGGAGCGGCTCTACTGGACGTACCGCCGGCTTGGCCACACCGTCGAGCTGATCGACCCGGTGCCCGGCCTGCCCGACATGGTGTACGCCGCCAACGGTGCCACCGTGCTGGACGGCCGGGCCCTGGTCGCCACCTTCCGCCACCCGGAGCGGGCCGCCGAGTCGGAGGCCTACCTGGCCTGGTTCCGGGAGCACGGCTACCGCGAGGTGCGCCGGGCCGGGCACGTCAACGAGGGCGAGGGCGACCACCTGGTGGTGGGCCGCCGGGTGCTCGCCGGGACGGGCTTCCGCACCTCGCGCGCCGCGCACGCCGAGGCCGGGGAGCTGTTCGGCGTCCCGGTGGTCACCCTGACCCTGGTCGACCCGCGCTTCTACCACCTGGACACCGCACTGGCGGTGCTCGCCGACGACCACGTCATGTACTACCCGGAGGCGTTCGACGCCGACAGCCGCTCGGTGCTGCGCGCGCTGTACCCGGACGCGGTCCTCGCCGACCGGGCCGACGCCGAGGTGTTCGGGCTCAACGCGGTCTCGGACGGCCGCCGGGTGCTGCTGCCGGAGGCGGCCAAGAACCTGGCCGGCCGTCTGGCCGAGCACGGCTACCAGCCGGTCCCGGTGGACGTCTCGGAGCTGCTGAAGGGCGGCGGCGGGGCGAAGTGCTGCACCCTGGAGCTCAGGCCGCACTGACCCGCCCTACCCGGCGTCCCGTTCCGCCGCCGTGACCAGCAGCACCTCCAGGGTGCGCGGCCCGTGCACCCCCTCCACCCGGTCCAGTTCGATGTCGCTGGTGGCGGACGGCCCCGAGATCCAGGTCTGCGGGCGCACCGGATCGAGCCGCGGCAGGGCGAGCGGCACCGAGGCGACGACCTGCTCCGGCGCCCGCACCACGCAGACGTGGTGGTCGGGGACGAGCGAGAGCAGCCGCCGGCCCTGACCCGGGCCGGCGTCCAGCACGATCGTCCCGGTCTCGGCGACGGCCAGCGCGCAGCCGGTCACCACGCTGTCCGCGGTGTCCAGCCGGGCGGCGGTCGGCGTCCCGTCGTCCGGGAGGAGCGCGACCCCCTCGGCCTCGGCGGCGGCGAGCCAGCCGGGCGGCAGGCCGGCCGGCACCACGACCGTCCGGCTGCCCCGCTCGACCAGCAACCGGGCGATCAGCCGCGGCAGTTCGTCCTCGCGGCAGCGGTGCACCAGGGCCCGGTAGTCGGCCAGGTTGCGGTGCAGCAGGTCGAGCAGCGCCGCCGGGTCGTCCGTCGGCACGTGCGCCGTCAGGTAGTCGCGGGGCGGCGGCTGTTCGGCCACCCCGGCGGTGTCGCCGAGCGCGGCCCGGATCCGGCCGAGGATCAACTCCCGCGAGCCGGACGGGCCGTCGGGTCGCGTGCGGTCGGGGGTGGTCATGTGCGGTTCCTCCGCCACCAGTCGCGGAACGGTTCGGCGGGCACCTCCGGCAGGTCCCGGGTGTCGGTCCAGGCCCGCCCGGGCCCGGGCAGCCGGCGCGGGTGCAGCGCGCGGGTGCGCCCGGCCAGCCGCTCGGCGGCGGTGAGCGCCGCCGGGTGGTCCAGTACGAAGCCGGCCGCCGCCATCGCCGCCCGCTCCAGCGGGTGCCCGC
The DNA here is from genome assembly GCF_042885555.1 of Kitasatospora sp. NPDC058048. Taxonomy (NCBI): domain Bacteria; kingdom Bacillati; phylum Actinomycetota; class Actinomycetes; order Kitasatosporales; family Streptomycetaceae; genus Kitasatospora; species Kitasatospora sp. NPDC058048. The sequence continues at coordinate 101,219 of NZ_JBHVRT010000033.1, forward strand.
CCTGCTCGACCACCCGCTCGCGCAGGTGCACCAGCACCTCGGGGATGTCGATCGCCACCGGGCAGACCTCGTAGCAGGCCCCGCAGAGCGAGGAGGCGTACGGCAGCGAGGCGTCCACCGCGCTCGCGGTGCCGCGCAGTTGGGGTGTCAGGACGGCACCGATCGGCCCCGGGTAGACCGAGCCGTAGGCGTGCCCGCCGGCCCGCTCGTACACCGGGCAGACGTTGAGGCAGGCCGAGCAGCGGATGCAGCGCAGCGCCTGGCGGCCGACCGGGTCGGCGAGCGCGGCGGTGCGGCCGTTGTCCAGCAGCACCAGGTGGAACTCGGACGGGCCGTCGCCCTCGGTCGTCCCGGTCCACAGCGAGGTGTACGGGTTCATCCGCTCGGCGGTGGAGGAGCGGGGGAGCAGTTGGAGGAAGACCTCCAGGTCCCGCCAGGTCGGCACCACCTTCTCGATGCCGACCACGGAGATCAGGGTCCGCGGCAGGGTGAGGCACATCCGGCCGTTGCCCTCGGACTCGACCACCACCAGGGTGCCGGTCTCGGCGACCATGAAGTTGGCGCCGGAGACGGCGACTTCGGCGCGCAGGAACTTCTCCCGCAGGTGCAGCCGGGCGGCCTCGGCGAGTTCGGCGGGGGAGTCGGTGAGGCCCGCGGGTGCCGGGCGGCCCCAGGCGGCCATCCGGTCGGCGAAGATCTCCCGGATCTCGGCCCGGTTGCGGTGGATCGCCGGCACCAGGATGTGCGAGGGCCGGTCGTCGCCCAACTGCACGATCAGTTCGGCGAGATCGGTCTCGTAGGCGGTGATCCCCTCGGCCGCCAGCGCTTCGTTGAGCTCGATCTCCTGGGTGGCCATCGACTTGACCTTGACCACCTCCGTCCGTCCGGTGGCCCGGACCAGCCCGGCGACGATCCGGTTGGCCTCCTCGGCGTCGGCGGCCCAGTGCACGGTGCCGCCGGCCGCCGTGACGGTCTCCTCCAACTCGACCAGGTAGCGGTCGAGGTGGCGCAGCGTGTGGTCCTTGATCGCCTTCCCGGCGGCGCGCAGCTCCGCCCAGTCGGCGAGCTCGGCGACGGCCCGGGCCCGCTTGTCCCGGATGGTGCGGGTGGCGTGCCGGAGGTTGGCGCGCAGCCGCTCGTCCCGTACGGCCCCGGCGGCGGCCTGCGGGAAGGCGGGCATGCCGAGGAAGGTGCCGGCCGGGCTCCCGGTCCGCTCGCTGCGCGCGCTCATGCGGACGGCCTCCAGGGGTGCTCCTCGGTACTGGCCAGGATCTCCGCCAGGTGCAGCGGTCGCAGGGGCGCGCCGGTGCGGCGCAGGGTGCCGCCGAGGTGCAGCAGGCAGGAGTTGTCGGCGCCGCACAGGATCCGGGCGCCGGTGCCGAGCGCGTTGGCGAGCTTGTCCTCGGCCATGGCCGCTGAGACCGCCGCGTTCTTGACCGCGAAGGTGCCGCCGAAACCGCAGCACTCCTCGGCCCCGGGCAGCTCGACCAGTTCCAGGCCCTCGACGGCGCCCAGCAGCCGGCGCGGGCGCTCGCCGAGGCCGAGCAGGCGCAGGCCGTGGCAGGACGGGTGGTAGGTCACGGTGTGCGGGAAGTACGCGCCGACGTCCTCGACGCCGAGCACGTCGGTGAGGAACTCGGTCAGTTCGACCACCCGGGGCACCAGGCCGGTGGCCAGGTCGGCGAGTTCGGTGCCCCGGCCCTCGGCGGCGGCCCGGGCGCCGATCCGGGGGTAGTTGTCCCGGACCATCGCCACGCAGGAGCCGGAGGGCGTCACCACGTGGTCGTACCCGGCGAAGGCCTTCGCGGTCCGCCGGACCAGCGGCTCGCAGGCCCTGCGGTAGCCGGTGTTGTACTGCGGCTGACCGCAGCAGGTCTGCCCGGCGGGGAAGTCCACCGTCACGCCGAGCCGTTCCAGCAGCCGGACGGTGGCCACCGCGGTGGCGGGGAACAGCGCGTCGTTGACGCAGGTGGCGAACAGCGCGACCCGCATCCGGGCTCCCTTCTGCCGAACTCCCGCCGGACGTACCGGTGTACGGACGTGCGGACACGCGGAGGGCGCCGGAGGCCGAACGGCACCGGTCCGCTCGTGATCGTACCGAGCGGACCGGTGCCGCGGGGGGACCTCGGCCCGGGACCTCGGGCCCCGGGGCCTCGGGTCGTCAGGACCTCAGGACCTCAGGGCCTCAGGCGCCGAGCCAGAGGTCCGGGCCGAACACCTCGTAGTGGATGTCCGCCGCCGGGACGCCCGCGGTCAGCAGCTGCTCGCGAACGGCGCGCAGGAAGGGGAGCGGCCCGCACAGGTAGGCGGTGGTGCCGGCCGGGACCTCGACGGTGGAGAGGTCCACCAGGCCGGTGCGCTCGGCCGGCCACTCGCCGAGCGGCTGCTCGTAGAAGACGTGCGAGGTGGCGTTCGGCAGCGTGCCGGTGAGCCGTGCCAGCTCGGCCCGGAAGGCGTGGCTCAGCTGGTCGCGGTCGCCGTGCACGGAGACGATCCGCCGGGTGGAGCCGGTGGTGGCCAGGTGGTCGAGCATGGCGGTCATCGGGGTGTTGCCGATGCCGGCGGAGGCCAGCAGCACCGGCCCGTCGCCGTCGGCCAGCGCGATGTCGCCCAGCGGGGGCGCCAGGTCGATCGGGTCGCCGGCCTTCAGGTGGTCGTGCAGGTGGCCGGAGACCTCGCCGCCGTCCTCACGCTTGACGCTGAAGCGCAGCGCGCCGTCGGCGCCGCCGGAGAGGCTGTACTGGCGGATCTGGTGGGCGCCGTCGGCCAGTTCGGTGCGCACGGAGACGTACTGGCCGGGGCGGAAGGCGGGCACCGGACGGCCGTCGGTCGGGCGGACCAGGTAGGTGGTGACGGCCTCGGTCTCCTGGACGCGGGCGACCACGGTGTAGGGGCGCCACAGGTCGGCCGGGTCGCCGCCGGCGGCGACCTCGGCGCGCAGCCGGTCCTCGACGGCGATCAGCGCGTTGGCCATCAGCCAGTAGACCTCGTCCCAGGCGGCGGCGACCTCGGGGGTGACGGCCTCGCCGAGCACCTCCACGATGGCGGCGAACAGGTGCTCGTGGACGATCTTGTACTGGTCGTCGGCGATGCCGACGGAGACGTGCTTGTGGGCGATGCGGGCGAGCATCGCGTCCGGCCGCTGGTCCGGGTTGGCGATCAGGGCGGTGGCGAAGGCGGCTATCGAGCCGGCCAGGGCCTCGCGCTGGCTGCCGTTGGCCTGGTTGCCCCGGTTGAAGAGGTCGCGCAGCAGCTCCGGGTGAGCGGCGAACATCCGGTCGTAGAAGCGCGGGGTGATGTCCCCGATGGCGGCGCCCACGACGGGCAGGGTGGCCTCGATGACCTCGGCGGACTTCGCGGACAGCATCAGACGACTCCTTATTGGTATCTGAGATTCGCATTAAAGGCCGCAAAGAGGTGCGCGGCCCCGGGTGGGCTGATCAGCCGGTGGGTCCGGCGGTGTCAGGGGGTCCGGTGGTGAGGCTGAGCAGGACCGGTCCGGTGGGGGAGGCCACCAGGTCGGCGACGGAGAGGTGGTCGAGCGCCGCGAAGAACGCCTCCTGGGCGTTCCGCAGCGCCCCGCGCAGCCGGCACGCGGCCCGCAGCGGGCACGGCGGGTCGTCCTCGCAGCCGACCACGTCGCCGACCCCCTCCAGCTCCCGCAGCAGCAGTCCGATCGAGCCGGTGCGCCCGGCGAAGGTGAGCATCAGCCCGCCGCCGCGACCGCGCCGGGCCTCCACCACCCCCAGGTGCTGCAGCCGGCTGACCACCTTCGCCGCGTGGGTGTACGGCACACCGACCGACTCGGCCACCTCGCGGGTGGTCGGGTTGTCGCCCTCGCCCAGGACGGCCAGTCGCATGGCGATCCGCAGGGCGATGTCGGTGCTCTTGGTCAGCCTCACGTTCGGAACGCTACCGAATACGACTCTCCAACTCCAATTTTCTGCACGACTCCGACCGAGACCGTGGTCACGTCGCCCCCGGGGAGGCGGATGCCGGGCCTGGCTGTGCCGCGCTGCGATCGGATCTGAACATTTGGCGACATTAGTAGTCACTCCCTGACGGAAAGTCAGAGAGGCTCCTACGCTTCCCCCTGCTCCGAACACCACCACATCCGCACCACCCGTACGTGCCGAGCAGCTGGAGAGATCCATGAGAACACCCCGTGCCTCCCGTGCACCCCGCATACCCCGCGCATTCCGTGCCCGGACGGCCGTGGCCGCGACAGTCGCGACCACGGCCGCACTGCTGTCGCTGCCCGCGACGGCCGAGGCCGTCACGCCGCCGCCGGCCGTCGCCGCGCACGTGGCGGTGGCGCCCTACCCGGCGGGCGTCGCGCTGACGCCGGATGGCGGCCACGCCTACGTGACCAGCCAGAGCAGCGGCGCCGTCAGCGTGCTGGACACCGCGACCAACACCGTGTCCGGCACCTTCACCGCCGGGAGCGGCTCCTACGCCGTCGCCGTGTCGCGCGACGGGCACCGGGCCTACCTGACGCACCACCTGGACAACACCGTCAGCGTCGTGGACACCGCGACCAACGCCGTCACCGCGACCGTCCCGGTCGGCGCCCAGCCCTGGGGCCTCGCCCTCGCGCCGGACGGCTCCCGGGCCTACGTGAGCAACGCCGCCGCCAACACGGTGAGCGTGCTGGACACGTCGTCCGGCACCGTGACCGCGACCGTGCCGGTCGGCGCCGAACCGCACGGGCTGGCCGTCTCCGCGGACGGCGCGCGGCTGTACGTCGCCGCCTCCGGGGACAAGGCCGTCACCGTGGTCGACACCGCGAGCGGCACGGTGAGCGGCACCGTCGCGGTCGGCCACGGAGCCTTCGGGCTCGCGCTCAGCCCGGACGGCACCCGGCTGTGGGCCGCCGACGGCGACGACGGCACCACCGCGGTGATCGACACCGCGGCCGGCACGGTCCTCGGCACCGTCGCGGTCGGCTCCGGCCCCTACGCCGTGACCCTCTCCCCGGACGGCGCGGCGGCCTACGTCTCCAACTACGCCGACAGCACCCTGAGCGTGGTGGACACCGCGAGCCGGACGGTCACCGCGACCGTCCCGGTGGGCGCCGCCCCGTACAGCCTGGCCCTGACCGCCGACGGGCGGCACGGCTACCTCGCCGACTTCACCGGCAACACCGTCGACGTGGTGGACTTCCCGCTGCCGGTACCGGACGTGACCGCGATCAGCCCGAACGGCGGCTCCGGGACGGGCGGCACCACGGTGACCGTCACCGGCACCGACCTGGCCGGCGCCACCGCCGTGACCTTTGGCGCGGCCGGCGCCGCGACCTCGTTCAGCTGCACCCGGACCAGCTGCACCGCGACCGCCCCCGCGACCACCGTCACCGGGCCGGTGGACGTGCGGGTCACCGGGCCCGGCGGCACCAGCGCGGCCGTCGCCGCCGACCGCTTCACCTACACCGCCCCCGCCGCCCACCTGGGCGTCGCGCTCACCGCGACCCCGGTGGCCGGGCTGCTCTCCAGCCGGGTCGACTACACCGTCACCCTCACCGGCCAGGGCCCCGACCCGGTCGCCGCGGCCACCGTCACCGCCGACCTGCCCGCCGGACTGACCACGACCTCCGGCGACTGCACCGTCGCCGCCGGGAAGCTCAGCTGCGCGCTGACCGCGCCACTGGCCAAGGGCGCGAGCACCACCCGGCACTTCTCGGTCGGGGTCGGCCTGTTCTCGCTGCTCCGCAGCTGGGACGTCACCGTGGCCCGCACCGCCGGGGCGCCCGCCGACCCGTCGCCCGCCACCAGCCGGGCCACCCGCAGCTGCTCCGCGATCCTGGGGCTGCTGATCACCTGCAAGTAGCGCCCGCCGCACACGGGCAGCCGCACCGGGCCCCGCCGAGATCCTTCGGCGGGGCCCGGTGCGCGAAAGCCCTGGACGAAGTGTCCGGCCCGGACGTACAGTCCGATCATGTCTGCGGAAAACCCCGACCCACGCGTGCCGACCTGGTCCCCGGTCTGCCGCGCCGTGGCCCTGCTGCTCGGCCCGTACGCCGAGGTGGTGCTGCACGACACCGCCACCGACCGGGTCCTCGCCATCTGGAACCCGATGACCCCGCGGGCCCCCGGCGACCCCTCGCTGCTCGGCGAACTGGACGGGATCGACCCCTCCGCCCCCGACGTCTACGGCCCCTACGAGAAGCTGCTGCCCGACGGCCGGCGGCTCTCCTCGGTCAGCGCCGTGCTGCGCGACGAGACCGGAAAGCCGACGGCGGTGCTCTGCGTCAACCTCGACCGCGGCCCGCTGGAGCAGGCCGCCGCCCTGCTGGCCGGCTTCGCCGCCCCCACCGCGCCGCGCCCCGAACCGCTCTTCGAGCGCGACTGGACCGAGCGGATCAACGACGTGGTCGGCGGGTACGTCCGCGACCGGGGTCGCCCCTTGGAGCGGTTCACCCGCGAGGACCGGCTCGCCGTCCTGACCGAACTCGACCGGGCCGGGGTGTTCGCCGTCCGGCGCGCCGTCCCGGTCGTCGCCACCGCGCTGCGGATCTCCCGTTCCACCGCGTATAGCATGCTCGCCGAGCTCAAGCAGCACCCGGCGGGCCCCGCCAAGGAGTACCACCAGTGACCCAGCTCCCCGACTTCCGGCTCGAAACCCACTTCTCGCGCTGGGAGTTCACCGCCCGGTACCACCTCACCGCCTCCGACGCGCAGACCATGACGATGGCCGAACTGCTCGCCCTGGCCGGTCCCGAGGACCGCGAGGCCTGGGACACCCTGGCCCTCGGCTACACCGAGACCTTCGGCGACCCCGGGCTGCGCCGCGCCGTCGCCGGGATGTACGAGCAGGTCGGCGAGGACGACGTGATCTGCTTCGGCGGCGCCCAGGAGGGGCTCAACCTCGCCATGCAGGTGCTGCTCGAACCGGGCGACCACGCGGTGGTGCTGACCCCCAACTACCAGTCCGCCGAGACCGTTCCGCTCTCGCTGTGCGAGGTCACCGGCGTCGCGCTGGACGCGGAGCGGGACTGGGCGCTGGACCTGGACGCGGTCGAGGCGGCGCTGCGCCCCAACACCAGGGTGCTGTCGGTCAACTTCCCGAACAACCCGACCGGCAAGGTGATCGACGCCGCCGACTTCGTCCGGCTGGCCGAGCTCTGCGACGAGCGCGGCATCCGGCTCTTCTCGGACGAGGTCTACCGCGGCCTGGAGCACGACCCGGCCCGCGCCCTGCCGCAGGCCGCCGACCTCTCCGAGCGGGCCCTGTCGCTCAACGTCACCTCCAAGTCGCTCGGCCTGCCCGGCCTGCGGATCGGCTGGATCGCCTGCCGGGACCGGGAACTGCGTTCGCGCCTGGAGCGGGCCAAGCACTACACCACGATCTGCAACTCGGCGCCGAGCGAGGTGCTGGCCCGGATCGCGATCACCGCCCGCGAGCACATCCTGGCCCGCAACCGCGCGATCATCGCCGAGAACCTGCCGCGGTTCGACGCCTTCTTCGCCGAGTTCGCCGACCTCTTCGAGTGGCGCGCGCCGGACGGCGGCTGCGTCGCCTACCCGCGCTACCGGGGCCCGGGCGACGTGGCGGAGTTCTGCACCGCCCTGGTCGAACAGGCGGGCGTGCTGCTGCTGCCCGCCGGCATCTTCCGCTCGGAGCTGACCCCGACCCCGGCCGACCGCTTCCGGATCGGCCTCGGCCGCCGCGACCCGGGCCCCGGCCTGGCGGCCTTCGGCGACTGGCTCCGCAAGCGCTGAGGCGCACCCGGGGCGCGCCCGGTGCGGACGCGAAGCGGCCGGGGCGCCGGCCACCGAGGGGAGTCGGCGGCCGGCACCCCGGCCCGTCAGGGGTGCCGCCCGGGAGTGGTCAGAGCTTCTGCCAGGCCGGCTTGGCCGCGTAGGTGTCGCGGAAGTAGTCGGCGAGCTTGAGGCGGGAGGCGGCCGCCTCGTCCACCACCACGGTGGCGTGCGGGTGCAGCTGGAGCGCCGAGGCGGGGACGACCGCGGACAGCGGGCCCTCGACGGCGAGCGCGACGGCCTCGGCCTTGGCCTCGCCGGTGGCGAGCAGCACCAGGTGGCGGGCCTCCAGGATGGTGCCGATGCCCTGGGTGATGACGTGGTGCGGGACCTCGTCGATGCTGTCGAAGAAGCGGGCGTTGTCCACCCGGGTCTGCCGGGTGAGGGTCTTGATCCGGGTCCGGGAGGAGAGCGAGGAGCAGGGCTCGTTGAAGCCGATGTGGCCGTCCGTGCCGATGCCGAGCAGCTGGAGGTCGACGCCGCCGGCCTCGGCCAGCGCGCGGTCGTAGGCGACGGCCGCCGCGGCGATGTCGGACGCGTTGCCGTCCGGGCCCAGGAAGGAGTCCTCGGTCAGGCCGAGCGGCTCCACGACCTCGCGCAGCACCACCGACCGGTACGACTCGGGGTGGCCGGCGGGCAGGCCGACGTACTCGTCCAGCTGGCAGATGCGCGCCTCGGCGGCGTCCAGCCGGCCGTCGCGGACCCGCTCGGCCAGGGCCTGGTAGATCGGCAGCGGGGTCGAGCCGGTCGCCACGCCGAGCAGGGCGTCGGGCTTGTCGGTCAGCAGATCGGTGATCGCCGCGGCGATGAGGTCGCCGGCCGCACGGGCGTCAGGGACGATCACGATTTCCATACTGGGTCCACCGTTCTGAGGCGAGTCTGAGGTCTAGACCTCCGAGGTCTAGACCAGTTTGCCGTGAAGGGGTGCCCCAGGTCCACCCGGGTCCGACTGGCGGGCGATCTTCCGCCCCTGCCCGTTCTGCCAGGTGGGAACGGCCGGGGCCGGCCGTCGGGGGATGTCCCGACGGCCGGCCCGGCGTTCGTGTCCTCTACGGCTTCCCGCTCACCGGTCGTCCGGACGGCTGCCCGGTCGTACGGACGGCGTGGGGCGGGCGGGTGCGGCGCCTCGGCGGCCCCGCGGTCAGAACGGGTTGGTACAGGTGGTGACCTGCTGGGCGACGTCCAGCGCGGGGCCGGCGGTCGCGCAGATCACGCGGGGGCCGGTGGCGGTCACCCGCGGGGTGACCGCCTCGGCGGAGCCGAACCGCACGGTGGTCGCGGTGGCGACCGTCTTCCACGGGCTGCCCCAGGCGGCCTGGGTGCGGATCTCGACCCGAACCAGCGTCAACTGGCCCCGGTCGGCGCTGACCCGGGCGACGCCCACGATGCCCTCGCCGTCGGCCTGGTGCGAGACGCAGGGCCGGTTGAGCACCGCGGCGCAGGCCGCGCCGTCGGTGCCGGACGTCGCCGTGGCCGCTGTGGCCGGGGCCGCCGACAGGCCGGCTATCCCTGCCGCCGCCATGACCACAGCTGCGATCCGAGCGCGCATGATGCGAACCTCCTTGGAAATTAAGGGAATCTCACTCCTTGAGATGAGTCTTGCACACATTGTGAACTCGGCGTGTGTGCGTTGCGTCACACTCATGGTGACGGTTCAACTACATCCTGCAACCATTCGCCACCCGTTCAGCACACGGACAACTCCAGTCCTGACGGACGATCAGTTCATCGGGAAACGGCGGGTGACGTCGGCAACCCGCGCACGGCCCGGCGGGGTTGGCGGTGCCCCGGTGCTCCGCTCACCCGTCCGGGTGGCGGGTTGCCCCCGGGGCGAATCGGACGGATACCATCGGCCCGATCCCACGGAGGTGCCGCGTCGACACGGTCATCGTGCAACTTCCCGGCCCGGGGCCCGAGGTGGCACCCGGTGAAACCCCCGGCCTGCTGCGGATGGGCCCGGGCGAGACCGCGGTGTTCGGGCGCGGGGAGCCCGGCCGGCCGGTCCCCATCCCGCTGCCCGACCAGGGCGTCTCCCGCCGGGCGGGAGAGGTGGTCGCGGCCGAGGACTACTGGCGGCTGTCCAACTTCAGCACCTCGGCCACCTACGTGGTGGAGAACCTGGAGGGCGCGGGGGAGCACGTCAAGGTCGCGCCCGGCCGGATCGGCGCGCCCGTCCCGTTCGAACTCTCCCGGGTGCTGCTGCCCGCCCTCGGCGGGCCCGCCGCCTTCAAGGTCTTCGCCCCGCAGCACGCCTACCTCGCCGGCCGGCCCACCGGTGCCGAGGGCGAGCGCACCGTCAGCCCGTTCGCCCTGGACCCGACCGCCAAGTACTTCCTGGTCCTGCTCGCGCTCTGCGAGCCCAGACTGCGCTCGCCCTCCGCCGCGGCCGTCCCCGGGGTGACCGAGGTGCTCGCCCGGCTGCGCGCCCTGCCCGGCTGCCGCGGACTGAGCCGCTCGGCGGTCAACTACCACATCGACTACCTGGTGGCGACCAAGCTGCGGCTGCGCGAGCCGTACGAGGAGGGCCCCGGCGGCGGAAAGCGCGAGGAACTGGTGGCGCTGGCGCTGAGGTTCGACCTCGTCCGGGAGGAGCACCTCGCACTGCTCCCGCCCCGGCGCCCGGCCGCCCGGCCGTGACGCCCGGTGCCCCGCCCGGGCCGGAGCCCGTGACGCCCGGGGGCGGGACCGCTGACCCGTCCGCCGCCCCGCCCGGGCCGGAGTCCGAGCCGCCCGGCGGCGGGACCGCGCCCGGTGGCCCGCCGTTCGCCGTCCCGGCGGGCTACCCGATCGCCGGCTACCGCCTCGGCGCCTTCCTCGGCGCGGGCGCCTGGGGCAGCGTGCACGCCGCCGAGGGCCCCGACGGCGGCCCGGCCGCCGTCAAGATCCTCGGCGCGGCCCGGTTCAGCCCCGGCCAGCGCCGGACCGTGGCCCGGATGGCCCGCAGCGAGCAGCGCTTCAGCCGCCGCGCCGACCATCCCCACCTGATCCGCACCTTCGCCGTGGCCACCGTCGAGGACCCGGACCACCCGGCGCTCGACGGCGCCGTCGCCCTGGTGATGGAACGCGCCGCCCGCAGCCTCCAGGACCTGCTGGCCGAGGCCCGCCCCGGTACGGCGGTGCCCGGCGCCGAACGCATCCTGACCGAGGTCTGCGCCGGGCTGACCCACATGCACCGGGCCGGCTGGGTGCACGGGGACCTGAAACCGGCCAATGTCCTGCTGATGCCCGACGGCACCGCCAAGATCGCCGACTTCGGCCTCACCGCCGAGCTGGAGGGCACCCACGCCTACGCCCCTCCGCTCGGCTCGCCCGACCACGTCCCGCCCGAGTGGTGGTCCGAGCGCACCGGCGCCCGCGGCGTCGCCGTGCGCCCCAGCGCCGACGTCTGGGCCTTCGGCGTGATCGCCCACCAGCTGCTCACCGGCGGCCTGCACCCCTTCCTCGGCGCGACCGCCCGGGCCCGCTCGCTGGCCGCCCAGGCGTACGCGCGGGGCGCCGCGCCGCTGCGGCTGGACGAGGCGCTGCCGGCGCGCTGGCGGCCCGTGGTCACCGCCTGCCTCGCCCCCGGGCGGGAGGAGCGGACCCGGACCGGGCTGGCCCTGCTGGTCGCCCGGGCCGCCGCCCCGCCGGGCCGGCGCCGCCGCGCCGCCGTCC
>NZ_JBHVRT010000034.1:0-83053 GCF_042885555.1 Kitasatospora sp. NPDC058048
GGGGGGGGGGGGGGCCCGGGGCGGGCCGGGGCGCGGTTCGGGCTGGGGCCCGGGTCGGCAGGGGGCCCGGGCCCGGCCGGGGCCCCGCCACACCTGAGGGTGTCCGGGGCCCACTGCCGCGTTCTCGCCGGCGAGCGGCTCAGAGGGTGCGGTTGCGGCCCGCGCCCCAGCCGGCCGCGCCGACCACCAGGACCAGCACCAGCATCAGCACCAGCGGGGTCTCCCAGCCGCCGGTCAGCTGGCGCAGCGCACCCGCGCCGACCGGGCCCGCCGCCGCGACCAGATAGCCGATCGCCTGCGACATCCCGCCCAGCTGGGCGGCACCGGCCGCGGTGCGGGTGCGCAGCACGATGAACGCCAGGCCCAGGCCCAGCGAACCGCCCTGGGCCACGCCCAGGATGGTCGCCGACACCCACGCGGCGGAGACCGGCGCGACCAGCAGCATCGCGATGCCCAGCCCGTTCAGGGCCACCATGGTCAGCGCCAGCCCGCGCTGGCTGGTCATCCGGCCGGCCATCAGCGGCACCAGGAAGGCGCCCGCCACCTGCACCAGGTTGGAGAAGGCGAAGACCAGACCGGCCTGGCCGCGGTCCATGCCGTGGTCGGCCAGGATGGTCGGCATCCAGGCGACCAGGGTGTACACCAGCAGCGACGAGATGCCCATGAAGAGGCTGATCTGCCAGGCCAGCGGGGACTTCCAGATGCCCTCGATCGGCTTGGCCGGCGCGGCGGCCGCGGCCACCGCCCCCTGCCGCTCCTGACGCGAGCGCAGCACCTGCGGCAGCCAGGCCACCGCCGCGATCAGCGCGAGCAGCGACCAGGCGCCCAGCGAGGCCCGCCAGCCGCCGCCCAGCGCGTGCTCCAGCGGGACGGAGGTGCCGGCCGCGAGGGTGGCGCCGACCAGCATGGTGGTCGAATAGACGCCGGTCATGGTGGCCGCGCGGTCCGGGAACTCGCGCTTCACCAGGCCCGGCATCGACACGTTCAGCACCGCGATGGCCACGCCGATCACCACGCAGCCCGCGTACAGGGCCGCCACCGAGGGCAGCACCCGCAGCAGCACGCCCGCGCCGAGCACCAGCACCGCGCCGAGCACCACCCGCTCGGCGCCGAAGCGGCGGGTCAGCCGCGGCGTGAGCGGGGCGCCGACGCCCTGGAAGAGCACCGGGACGGTGGTGATCAGCCCGCTCGCGGTGGCGGACAGGCCGAAGGTCCGCTGGATCTCGCCGACCATCGGGGAGACCGCCGCCAGGCAGGCGCGCATGTTCAGCGCGACCAGCAGGATGCCGGTCAGCAGCAGGAGCGGATGGGCCGCCCGGGCGCGGAGGGGGAGCGGGACGGACGTGGTGACAACCGGCTGCTGGGCACGGGTGACGGCCATGGATGTGCTGTTCTTTCGTGAAGGTGCGTGGATGCGGACGGCGGAAGGGAGGCTCGCGCCGTCCTACTTCCGCGCCGCGATGGCCGCGAGCAGCTGCTCGACGGCCGCAGTCGGGCCGGCGAGCAGCGCACGACACGCCGCCTCGGCCCGGTCCGGGTCACCGCTCTCGATCGCGTCGACCAGCGCCTCGTGGGTCGCGACGACCGCCTCGGGCATGTCGTGGTCGCCGAAGGCGGAGGTCATCGCCTCGCGTACGGAGGCGCCGAAGTAGCGGTACACCTCGGCCAGCGCGGGGTTGTGCGCGGCCTCGACGACGGCGGTGTGGAACTCCAGGTCGTGCTCGACGGTGGCCTCGCGGCTCGCCCGCTCGGGGTGCGCCGCGAACACCTCGGCCTCACGGGCCAGCGCGGCGCGCATCCGCCGGACGTCCTCGGGGGTGTGCCGCAGCGCGGCCAGCCGGGCGCCCTCGGTCTCCAGCGCCGCGCGGACCTCCAGGACGTCCCGGATGCCCGAGCGCTGGACGCCGCGCAGCACGGACGCCGGGTCGCTGGTGGAACGGACGAACGTCCCCTCGCCCTGCCGGGAGACCAGCATCCCGGCGTGCACCAGCACCCGGATGGCCTCCCGCACGGTGTTCCGGCCGACGGCCAGCTGTTCGGCCAGCTCGTGCTCGGTGGGAATCCGCGAGCCCACCGGCCACGCCCCACCCGCCAGCTGCGCCCGCAACTGCTCGATCGCGGTGTCCACCAGGGAGCGTCGCCCGGCCGCCTGCAAACCGCCGCTCATGCCGGACCTCCCTTTCCACCGCACACGTCATCACCGGTCGTCGGTCATCCTACAACCGCTTGCCCGGTCATCCTACAACCCACCCCTGACCAGCCCATGAACCCTGGATGTACCCCCGGATACGGTTCCCGCGCCCGTCGGCGGGGCGGCCGGGCCTCCCCGCCGGAGGCGTCAGCGCTGCGGGTAGAGGCGCTCCAGGACCGCGGCGACGCCGTCCTCGTCGTTGCTGGCGGTGACGGCGTCCGCGACGGCGAGGAGTTCCTCGTGGGCGTTGGCCATGGCGACGCCGTGGGCGGCCCAGCCGAACATCGGGACGTCGTTGGGCATGTCGCCGAAGGCGATGGTGTCGGCGGCGCGGACGCCCAGGCGGCGGGCGGCGACGGCCAGGCCGGTGGCCTTGGACAGGCCGAGCGGGAGCAGCTCGACGACGCCGGCGCCGGCCATCACCACGCCGACCAGGTCGCCGGCCGCGCGCCGGGCGGCGTCGGCGAGGGCGTCGTCGGTGAGGGCATGGTGCTGGATGTAGAGCTTGCTGAGCGGGGCGTCGAACAGCCCGCCGCGATCGACCCGGACGACCGGCAGGTCGGAGCCGATCAGCAGCTCGTAGCCGGGGCCGGCCAGCACCTGGCCGTCGAGGCCGTCCTGGTTGGCGGCGATGGCCAGCGGGCCGGTCTCGGTCTCGATCTTCTCGATCGCGAGCGCGGCGAGCCGCCGGTCCAGGGTGAGCGAGGTGAGCAGCTTGTGCGCGCCGGCGTCGTACACCTGGGCGCCCTGTCCGCAGACCGCTATCCCGGTGTAGCCGATCTCGTCGAAGACCGGGCGGGCCCAGACCGCCGAGCGCCCGGTGACGATGATGTGCAGCGCGCCCGCGCCGGTGGCCGCGGCCAGGGCGGCGCGGGTGCGCTCGGAGACGGTCTCCCCGCTGGTGAGCAGGGTCCCGTCGAGGTCGGTGGCGACCAGCCGGTAGGGCAGGCCGCCACCGCCGGGGGAGGCGAGGCTGGGGCTGATGGTGCTCATGGGCCTTACGTCTCCCGGGAGTTGCGGGTGGTGCTGGGTGGTGCTGGCCGGGCTACTTGACCGGTTCGAGGACGGTCCGCCCGCCGAGGTACGGCCGCAGCGCCTCGGGCAGGACGACCGAGCCGTCGGCCTGCTGGTGGTTCTCCAGGATCGCCACGATGGTGCGCGGGACGGCGACCAGGGTGCCGTTCAGGGTGGCGAGCGGGCGGGTCTTGCCCTCCTCGCGCATCCGGATCGCCAGCCGGCGGGCCTGGTACTCGGTGGTGTTGGAGGTCGAGGTGACCTCGCGGTACTTGCCCTGGGTGGGGATCCACGCCTCGATGTCGAACTTGCGCGCGGCCGAGGCGCCGAGGTCGCCGGAGGCGACGTCGATCACCCGGTACGGCAGCTCCAGCGCGTTGAGGAAGTCC
Source organism: Kitasatospora sp. NPDC058048 (assembly GCF_042885555.1). Lineage (NCBI taxonomy): Bacteria > Bacillati > Actinomycetota > Actinomycetes > Kitasatosporales > Streptomycetaceae > Kitasatospora > Kitasatospora sp. NPDC058048. Next base: position 3,595 of record NZ_JBHVRT010000034.1, read on the forward strand.
TTCTCCCACTGGAGCAGGCGGCGGTGCTCGTTCTCCGCGTCCTCGGGGGTGGTGAAGACGAACATCTCCACCTTCTCGAACTGGTGGACGCGGATGATGCCGCGGGTGTCCTTGCCGTAGGTGCCGGCCTCGCGGCGGAAGCAGGACGAGTAGCCGGCGTAGCGCAGCGGCAGCTTGTCGGCGTCGAGGATCTCGTCCATGTGGTACGCGGCGAGCGGGACCTCGCTGGTGCCGACCAGGTACCGGTCGTCCTCGGCGAGGTGGTACACGTTCTCGGCGGCCTGGCCGAGGAAGCCGGTGCCGTCCATGGCGGCCGGGCGGACCAGGGCCGGGGTGATCATCGGGGTGAAGCCGGCCGCGGTGGCCTGGGCGATCGCCATGTTGACCAGGGCGAGCTCCAGCAGCGCGCCGGGGCCGGTCAGGTAGTAGGAGCGGGCACCGGCGACCTTGGCGCCGCGCTCGGTGTCGATCGCGCCGAGGATCTGGCCGAGCTCGACGTGGTCGCGGGGCTCGAAGCCCTCGGCGGCGAAGTCGCGCGGGGTGCCGATCTCCTCGAGGGTGACGAAGTCCTCCTCGCCGCCGACCGGGGCGGCCGGGTCGATGAGGTTCGCCAGCGAGCGGAGCAGGCGGTCGGCCTCCTCCTTGGCCGCGCCCTGTTCGGCGTCGGCGGCCTTGACCTCGGCGGCCAGGTCCTTGGTGCGCTGCAGCAGGGCGGTCTTCTCGTCGCCCTTGGCCTGGGCGACCTGCTTGCCGAGCACCCGCTGCTCGTTGCGCAGTTCGTCGAAGCGGCTGCCCGAGGACCGGCGCCGCTCGTCGGCGGAGAGGAGGGCGTCGACCAGGTCGACGTCCTCGCCACGGACGCGCTGCGAGGCGCGCACTCGGTCAGGGTCCTCACGGAGCAGGCGAAGGTCAATCACAGGCCCAAGCGTACCGGGCGACCGTTCCTCCACCAGTACGGCATTTCCCCTGGGGATAACTCGCCCGATCCTGTGGATAACTTCTGTGGGGAACGCTCCGCCGCCGAGTTATCCACAGGCCCGGCCCCTGGCCTGTGGATCCAAGGGGAGGATTGCCTTCCGCGTGAACGAACCAGGGAATTGAGGTTTCAAACCTCAATCAACCTTCCCGAGTGAGGGAATTGAAGCACTCGGACGGGTGATTTGCTGGCAACCGGGTGACTCTGGTCCGATTGGTCATCTCTGCGACGCAAACCGATGGTCCGACCAGTTCTGGGCAATGGCTATACCGGTTTGTCGACTCTCCCCCGACCTGTGGATAACTCGGGGCTGTGGACAGCGGGGAGCCCTGTGGACAGCGGCCCCCGGCCCCGGGCCCCCTGTGGACGACGGACGGGGCCGTCCGCCCCGCCCGGTCGACCCGATCCAAAACAGTCGGAAAAGGTCGGAAAGACAAAAGATGCAATCAGGGTGTCCGGACGGCCGCGGAAGCCGCGGAGGTCGCGGATGCCCCGCGGGTCTCAGATGTTCCCGCGGCCGTCGAGGGCGCGGGAGAGCCAGTCCGCCGCCGAGGAGAAGTCCTCGTCCGAGGTCCCCGGCCGCCGGTGGGTGGACTCCTGCCGGTCGGCGCGCGGATAGGAGCCCAGGTACCGCACCTGCGGGCAGATCCGCTTGAGCCCCATCATCGCCTCGCCGACCCGGCGCTCGGACAGGTGGCCCTCGCAGTCGATCAGGAAGCAGTAGCTGCCCATGCCCTCGCCGGTCGGGCGGGACTCGATCCGCATCAGGTTGACCCCGCGCACCGCGAACTCCTGGAGCAGCTCCAGCAGCGCGCCCGGGTGGTCGTCCGGCAGCCAGACCACCATCGAGGTCTTGTCCGCGCCGGTCGGCGAGGAGACCCGGCCCGGACGGCCGACCAGCACGAACCGGGTGGCCGCGCTCTTGGCGTCCGCGATCTCCTTGACCAGCGGCTCCAGCCCGTAGATCGGCGCCGCGAACTCCCCGGCGAACGCGCCGTCGTAGCGGCCCTCGGAGACCAGCCGGGCGCCGTCCGCGTTGGAGGCGGCCGACTCCCACTTCGCGTCCGGCAGGTTGGCCGCCAGCCAGCGTCGAACCTGCGGCTGGGCCACCGGGTGGCTGGTCACCGTCTTGATCCCGGACAGCTCGGTGCCCGGTCGCACCAGCAGCGCGAAGGTGATCGGCAGCAGCACCTCACGGTAGATCATCAGCGGTGCGCCGGAGGCGAGTTCGTCGTTGGTCGCGGTGACCGCGCCCTCCACCGAGTTCTCGATCGGGACGAACGCCCCGGACGCCTCCCCGCCGCGCACCGCGTCCAGTGCCAGCGCCACCGAGGACAGCGGCACCAGCTCCCGGGTCGCCGCCTCGGGCAGGGTGTGCAGGGCCGCCTCGGTGAACGTGCCAGCCGGTCCGAGGTAGGTGTAGCGGGTGGCCGACATGATGCCTCCGTGGGAATCTCGGTGCTGCGCGGGCGGAGTGTGCCGAAGCAGTCACCCTAACGACTCCGCGGCCCCGGCAGGAAAGCGTTCCACCGACCGGAACCGCGGCGGTGCGTCCCGGTGAATCCGGGGGAACTACCCCTCCAACAACTGCTGTCCGAGGTAGCCTCCGGGCGGCGGGCCCGGTGGCAGCGCGTACAGGCCACTGGCCTCGTGCCGCAGGAAGCGGGAGAGGCCGTCGCCCCGGGAGAGCTTGCGCTGCACCGGGGTGAAGCCCTTGCGCGGGTCGGCCTGGAAGGCGAGGAAGAGCAGCCCGGCGTCCGGGGAGCCGTCCGGCAGCAGCCCGTCGTGGTACGAGAAGCCGCGGCGCAGCATCGCCGCCCCGCCGTTGGCCGCCGGGGCGGCGACCCGGATGTGCGCGTCGGCGGGGATCGCCAGGGTGCCGTCCGGGCCCTGCGCGGCGAGGTCGACCGGGGACCGCTCGCCGGCCCCGGCGGGTGCGCCGAGCGGGGCGCCGTCCGACTTGCGCCGACCGATCACCCGCTCCTGCCGGTCCACCGGAAGCGCCTCCCAGTGGTCCAGCAGCATCCGGATCCGCCGGAACACCAGGAACGAGCCGCCGGCCAGCCAGCCCGGCTGGTCGCCGCCGGCGCAGAACACCGTGGCGGCGAAGCCCTCCTCGTCCGGCCGGGGGTTGTTGGTGCCGTCGACCTGGCCCATCAGATTGCGCCCGGTCACCGGCCGCGCGGCGGCGCCGGGGGTGCGGGCGAAGCCGGCCGACTGCCAGCGCAGCGCCGCCGTCCCGGCCGCGAGCCGCTGCAGCACCCGCAGGGCGTGCACGGCGACCAGGGCGTCGTCCGCGCCGATCTGGACGAACAGGTCGCCGTCGCCGCGGGCCGGGTCGAGCGCGTCGCCGGGGAAGGCGGGCAGCGGTTCGAGCCCGGGCGGGCGGCGGTCGGCCAGCCCGGCCTTGTCGAACAGGGCGGCGCCGAAGCCGACCGTGACGGTGAGCGAGCAGGGCCCGGCGTCCAGCGCGACCTGGCCGTCGAACTCCTCGGCGGGCTCGCCCGCGGTCAGCCGCTCGGCCGCCTTCGTCCAGCGCTGCAGCAGGGTGCGCAGCCCGTCCCGGCCGACGCCCACGGCCAGGTCGAAGGCGGCGAGCTGGACCCTGGCCTGCGCCGGGTCGGTGATCCCGGCCTGGTGCTCGCCGCGGAACGGCACCCGCGCGGAGCCGAGCGTCCCGCCGGACGGGCCCGCCGCGTCCGCCGTCCCGCCCGGCCGCCCGTCCAGGGCGACGGCCCCGGCGACGCCCGCACCGGCGCCGGCCAGCAGACCGGCCCCGGCGGTGCCGAGCAGCGCCCGCCGGGTGAAGCCCGCGGGCCCCGCCGGACCCGACCCGTGGTCCGCCGGGCCGGACTGCGCCGCAACGTGCTCCGTGGATGTGTCCGTCATCCCGCTCACCCGATCCTGAACTGCTGGGTCGGCGTGGTCTGGTCGATGTCGGAGGAGCGGATCTGCACCGACACCACCCAGTTGCCCGCCAGCGGGAGCTGCGCGGTGCCGATCCAGTGGCCGGTGCCCTCCGGGGTGAGCGCGACCGGCAGCGGGCCGAGGTCGCGGTCCGGCAGGGTGAAGGCGAGCTCCACCTCGGGGACGTCCACCGGCTGCCCGTCCGCGCCCGCGAGCGCGAGCGTCACCTCGTTCGGCCCGGTCCGGGCGGGGTTGAGGGTGACGGTCGCGGTGCCCTTGGCGTTCGGCGTCCGGCCCTTGGTGTCGTACGGGAGCTTGAGCTCGACGGTGCGGCCCGGCTCGGTCTGCGGCGCCACCGGGGCCCCGCCGGCCGCCGGAGCGGCGGCCGCCCCGGCCTTGAGCTCGCCCGCGACCCGTCCGGGCGGGGAGTTGGTGAGCATCGTGGTGACCACCAGCACCGCCACCGCGACCAGCGCCTCGACCAGCACCGAGCGGCGCAGCCCGGCCCGGGTCGGGGTCAGCCCCCGGTCGCGTCCGGCGCTCCGCAGGGCGGCCCGCTGGCGCTCCAGCTGCGCCTGCCGGACCGGGTCCTCGCTGTGCGTCGCCACGGCGACCGGTTCCGGCAGTTCGGCCGGTGCGACCTCCACCGACTCGGCCGGGGCCGAGCGCAGCCGGGCCAGCCAGGAGCGGGAGATCCAGGCGACGCCGAGCATCGCGACCACGCAGCCGCTCTTCACCAGCAGCAGCCGCCCGTACTCGGTGCCGGTCAGCGCGCCCCAGCTGCCCAGGCCCCGCCAGGACTGGTAGATCCCGGTGACGGCCAGCACGGCCACCGAGCCGAAGGCGATCCTGGAGAAGCGGTCCACCACCTCGGCGCCGACGCCCTCGCGCAGCGCGACCAGCAGCGCGGCCAGCCCGCCCAGCCAGAGCGCCATGGCGAGCAGGTGCAGGATGCCGAGCGGCAGCGCCAGCCAGACCTGGATGCCCACCGAGGCGTGGTCGGCGCCGACCCAGGTCGCCGCGAGGGCGACCGCCAGCACCAGCCCGGCCACGCCGAGCCCGAGCCGGACCTCGCGCTGCGGCCGTTCGGCGGCCCGCCGCTCCAGCTCGCGCAGCTCGGCGGCCTCGGCATCCTCCTCGGACGCCGCGAGACCGGCGGAGCCGCCGGCGTCCTCGGAGCCCTCGGAGCCGTCCTCGTCCCGCGGCTTCGGGACGACCGGCCGCGGCGGCTGCCCCAGCTGCCCGACCAGCAGCGACAGGAACACCCCGCCCGCCGCGAGCAGCAGCAGCCGGGCGGCCAGCGCGGTGCCGATCCGCTCGTCCAGCGTGGCGCGCATCAGCGACAGGTCGAAGGCCTGCCCGACCCCCGAGCCGCGCTCGTACGGGCCGCGCAGCATCAGCACGGCGACGGTGGAGACCAGCAGCGCCGTCCAGCCGGTCATCAGCAGCCGCTGCACCCGGCGCCGGGCGGTGCCGGCCGGCCAGCAGATCAGGACGAAGGCGGCGACGCCGACCAGCAGCGCGAACGCGGTGTACGCGACGGTGCGCCCGGTGCCGTACAGGAAGGCGACCAGGCCGTCGGCGTCCGCGCCCTGCAGCGCCGTCGCCGACACCGAGGTGTCCGAGGGCGCGCCGATGGAGAAGGTGAACGCCCCGCCGACCGGGTGCGAGTCGTCCGAGACCGCCCGCCAGGCCACCGTGTACGTGCCGTTGGCGAGCCCGCCGCGCAGCCCGACCCGGGCGGTGTTGCCCTTGCCGTCGGCGTGCGCCGGGTTGCCGGTGTCCACGGCCTGGCCGGCCGGGTCGAGCACCCGGACGGAGTCGCCGGAGAGCGAGACGGACTCGCTGAAGGTCAGCGTCACCGCCTGCGGGGCGGTCGCGACGACCGAGTTCTGCCGCGGGTCGGTGGAATCCAGGGTGGCGTGCGCGGAGGCCGGGGCGGCGCCCGCGAGCATCAGCGCGAGCAGCGCGCCGAGCACTCCGAGCACCCCGGCGGTCCGGCGGTGGGTGGCCTTCTCCAGGCCGGCCGACTGCATGGTGGCGGTCCCCTTAACTCTGGCTGGGCCGGTAGGTGAGCTCCTTGACCGGAACCTTGACGGAGATGGTGCCGGACTTGGCGAAGGTGAGGTCGAGCTCCAGCTCGTCGCCGAGGGCCGGTGCCTTCTGCCATCCCATGATCATGAGGTGGTTGCCGCCCCGGGCGAGCTGCAGGGTGCCGTGCGCGGGGACGTCGAGACTGTCCACCTGCTCCATGGTCGACGCGGTCGAGCGGTGCATGGTGACCGACCCGGCGGTCGGGCTGGTCACCTTGAGCAGCTCGTCCTCCCCGCCGTCGTTGCGGACGGTCAGGTAGCCGGCCGCCATGCCGCCGGCCGGGGGCAGCGGGATGTAGGAGTCGGCGACGCTGAGCCTGGCCGGGCCGCCGGCGGCACCGTCCTGCCCGCCCGTGCCGCCGCCCGTCCCGCAGGCGGCCAGGATGGCGCCGCCGCCCAGGGCCGTCGCGACGACGGCACCGAGCAGGGCGGTGCGGCGGAAGCGGCCGGTTCCGGTCTGCACCGAGGTCACGCCGCGACCCCCTTGGCGAGCAGCGGCAGGTCGTGCTCGTAGGTCTTCTCCTCGGTGCCGCTCATGTAGAGCACGTGCGCCTTGTCGTCCGAGGGGAGGAAGGCCAGCACCTGCGCGCCGTGGGTGGAGGTGACCGTGCCGTCCCCGTTGACCACCGGGTCCTCGATCATGATGCCGAGCGACTTGGCCGCGGTCTTCACCTTGGCCAGGTCCCCGGTGAGGCCTATGAAGTCGCTGCCCATCGAGTCCAGCCAGGTGCGCAGCACCTGGGGGGTGTCGCGCTGCGGGTCGGTGGAGACGAAGACGACGTTGACCTTCTGCCGGTCCGCCTCGGGCAGCGCCTTCATCGCGACGCCGATGTCGCCCATGGTGGTCGGGCAGACGTCCGGGCAGCTGGTGTAGCCGAAGAACAGCAGGGTGGCCTTGCCGTTGGTCTGCTGCCGCAGGTCGAAGGGCCGGCCGGAGGTGTCGGTCAGCTGGAGGTCCGGCTTCTCGAAGTTCTTGGCGAGCTTGGTGCCCTGGTACGGGGTGTCCTCCTTCTGCCGGGTGACCTTGGCGACGGTGGAGTCGCCGCCGGAGGAGCCGCAGGCGGACAGGGTCAGGGCGGCGGCCAGCGCCAGGGCGGCCGCGCCGGCCAGGCGGGTGGTGCGGGTGGTGCGGGGCATGCGAGTTCCGATCGTGCGCGGTGGGCCGCCGGCGGGGCCGCACCCGTCCTGCGGGTGCGGCGCCGCCGGCGCGGGGGTCAGGAGGCGGAGCCGCCGTTCTTGCGGCGCAGGCCGAGCACGCCGACGGCGGTGCCGATCACACCGACCACGATGCCGACCACGCCCAGGGTGCGGGCGGTGGAGTCGCTGGACTTGGCGTCGCCGGCGGCGGCGTGGTCGGAGCTGTCCCCGTGGGCGCCCGCGGCCGGGGACGCGGTGACGCCGTGGCCGTCGCCCTCGGCGGCCTTGGTGAGCTTCAGGACGGGGGCGGGCTTGGCCGGCTCGGGCTGGCCGTCCTTGGACTCGTCGATCCAGCGGGCGATGTCGCCGTTGTCGTAGGTCTGGAGGGTCTTGAAGACCAGGCTGTCGGTGTCGGTCGGCAGCGGGCCGAGCGAGACCCGGAACTCCTGGAACTGGCCGGGGGCGATCTTGGTGCCGGCGTCGGCGGTCCAGGTGATCTTGGAGACGGCCTCGGTGACGTCGTTGCCGTGCACCTTGATCGGCTTGTCGAGCTTGGCCTTCTCGACCGCGGCGGTCCAGCCCGGCAGCGGCAGGGTCCGGACCGAGGCCAGCGGGTGGTCCAGCGGGAGGTTGACCTCCAGCTTCACCGTGCCCGCGGTGTCGCTCTCGTTCGGCACCCGGAAGTCGACGGCCGTGTAGCCGCCCTGGGCGGCCGCGCCCGGGTTCACGGTGACGTGCGCGAAGGCGGGGCCGGCCAGCGCCACCACGGAGGCGGCGGCGGTGAGGGCGACGGCGGCGAGACGACGGGTGGGAAGGGAACGCATGATGCGGGTCTCCGATCGGAGCTCGGCGGCAGCCGGTACCGGGCGACGGACACGATCCGTACCGCGGGGGCCGCGCGTGGGGAGGTGGGGGCAGAGCCTCGGGCCGCCCCGGTGGTCGGGGGAACGGCCGGACGGTGCGCACACCGGCACCCGACGCGGCCGCAGGGCCGCCGGGAGACGCCGGTCAGTACGCGAGAGCCCCGCACGGCGGACCGCGCCGCACCACGCTGTGCCGCAGCACCGCACCCGTCGGGAACAGGCTCTCCCCGCCCCGGGCACCGAACCGGCGGGCCGGGCCCGCCACGCCGAACAGACCGCGCAGCAGCGCGGCCACCAGCGCGAACGCCGTGCGCAACGGCGCCGCCCAGTGCTCCCGGGCCGCCGTGGCGGCCACCCGCAGCAGCCGCCACAGCGCCGCCTCGCCGCGCCGCAGCCACCAGCCCGCGACCAGCGCGGCGCCCAGGTGCCCGGCCAGCATCGACGGCGTCATGCCGAGGACACCGGCCTGCCACCAGGGCGCGGCGGCGAACGCGTGCGGATCCAGGCCGGCGGAGGAGACCAGCTGCTCCGCGGACGGGCCGCCGGACAGGCCGAGCAGCGTGCCGGGGCGCGCCTCGTTGCAGATCAGCCGACCGGCCACCTGCGGCACGGTCAGCGGACCGGGGCCGCCGTGGTGCATGCCCGGCATGGAGCCGTTGAAGCCGTGGAAGAGACAGTGCAGCGCGAGCTGCCCGGCACCCAGCGCCCCGGCGATGCCCGCCAGCGAACGCTCCCGCCCGCCGCAGACCGCCGCGAACGCCAGCACCGCGGCGAAACCCAGCGCCAACGCGGTCGGCGGCACGTTCCCGCCCCCCGCCAGGGCGTGCCCGGCGGCCGCTATCAGGGTGCAGACCAGCGCGAACGGGACCGCCCGGGCAAGCCGCAGGTCCCAGGCGGCGGACCCCACCGGCTGAGCCGGTCCGGGGGCGCCCGGGAGCGGGGCGGCGGCGAGGGCAGTCATGGCCGGGCCATCCTCTCATTGCGTACGCCGCCGACACGGGCAGGGTGGGAAATCCCTACGAATGCCCCTTTCGGCGGCGGCGTGCGAGGGGGCGTACGCGTCGCCCGGCACAGACCCCGTCCCCCGGTCCATCCGCCGAACGGGCGGTAGCGGCCCCCGGGCACGGTTCACCCGCGAATCGCCCGGAGATACCTAGTTGTATGTGGAGCCGCAGCCAGGAGGGACCTCCCGTGGACATCTGGTGGACTCTGCACCTCAAGCGCGACCCGGCCAGCGTCCCGCTGGCCCGGCGCATCCTGCTCGGTGCGATGGCGACCGCGGGCGTCGACCCGCAGATCGCGGACGACCTCGGCGTCGCCCTCACCGAGGCCTGCGCCAACGCCGTCGAGCACGGCGCCACCGGGCGGCCCGACGACGGCTTCCAGGTCACCGCCTCGATCTGCGGCGACCGGCTGCGGATCGAGGTCACCGACTCCGGGCCCGGCCTGCCCGCCCCCGCTCCCGCCGGGGCCGCCGCTCCCGCCGGGGCCGCCGCTCCCGCCGCCGTCCGCCGCCCGGCCGCCCCGGCACCCGCCCGTCCGGCGGTGGCCGGCCGGGCGCCCCGCCGCACCCGCCGCGGCCGCGCCACCGTCCCGGCCCGCGTCCTTGCCGCCCACCGGCCCCGCCGCGACGGCCACCCGTACGACACCCACGTCCTGCCCTGCCGCCCCAGCGCCCCGACGCTGCGCCCGGTCGACCTGGACACCCTCCCCGACCTCACCGCCGAATCCGGCCGCGGCCTCTTCCTCATCCACGCGCTCACCGACCACGTCCAGCTGCGCAACCACCCGCTGCGCGGGGCGATCGTCAGCTTCGACAAGATCCTCAAGTGGCAGGACGGGGCGCTGCTGCGCGCGGCGTCGTAGGGCACGTGGGGCTGGCGGCCGGAGACGACGAGGGGCGCGGGCTGTGGGCCCGCGCCCCTCGGGGTCGACCGGGGCGGGGTCAGCTCCGGGTGGCCGGCTTGCGGCGGCGCAGGGCGACCAGGGTGCCGGCGCCGACGGCCAGGACGGCCGCGCCGCCGAGGGCGATCGGCAGGGTGTTGGAGCTGGAGCCGGTCTCGGCCAGGTGCGGGCCGCCGGAGGGCGAGGGGGAGGCGGTGGCGCCCGGAGCGGTGGTGGCCGGGGCGGTGGTGGCCGTCGTGGCACCGGCCTCGCCCACGTTGAACTCGCCCAGGTAGTCGTCGAGGAACTGGGTGCACGCCTGCGGCTTGTTGTTGGCCGGAGTCGGGACCTTGTCGTTGTCGAAGGCGTCCGAGCCGGCTTCGTAGTTGGCGCCGTAGTGACCGACCGGGGCCTTGGCGGTGGCGGCGATCCGGACCTTGTAGGTGATCTTCTCGCCCTTGGCCAGCTTGAACTCGGGCGCCAGCAGGGCCCGGTCGTCGAGCTTGGCGGGCTTCCAGCCGGACCCGGTGTCCAGCTGGACGTCGAAGAACTCGGTGCTCCACTGGACCGGACGGTCCCCGAACTCATCGGTCACGTAGAGGGAGTTGTGGACGACGGGGAGGTCGACGCCGCTCTTGTTCTCCCAGGTCATGGTCATCTCGGCGGCTTGGCCGCCCTTGACCAGGGTGGTGCCGTACAGGCCGGTGCCGGTGACCTTGAGCAGGTTGCTCTGGTAGACGCCGCCGTGGCAGCGGTTGTCGCCGGTCGGCGCCGGCACCGGCCGGGTCGGCAGGTTCGTCGGCCTGGCGGTGGCCGTCGGGGCCGGGGTGCCGGGGGTGGTGGCGCCGGTGCTCGGCGGGGCGGAGGCCGACGGAGTGGCCGTGGCACCGGCGCTCGGAGAGGCGGTGATGCCCACGGCACCGGCGGTGGTGGCGCAGACGGTGGCGCCGAGCGAGAGTGCCACCAGCGTGGACGCGGCCAGGAGTCGGGAGTTGCGCATGGTGAAGGTCCCCCATTTTTGGATGAAATTTGGCTGAAATCAGGCGAATTGAGGCCATGGCCGAGCCGTTGGCACTGGTCGCGACCGCGCACCCTACCGTGCTGCTGTGGCCGGATTTCGACCAGGGGACGCTCTGCCGTCCTCCGGTTGCCGGGCGCGCGCGGCGGTCGGACGATGGGGGGCATGATGCACCAGATGCGAGCCGAGTACGGCGCCGGCGGCGAGGCCGGCGGGGTGCGGCTGTGGCACGTGGTCCGGGGTGAGGAGAGCGTGGCGATGTGCGGCCGCGAGCTCGATCCGCAGGCGCGGGTGCGGTCGGCGGTGGACTGGGGGAAGACCCCGGAGCTGTGCTGCCACACCTGCGGGGCGTACTTCCTGCGCGAGGCGCCGTACCTGGCGGCCGAGCACCCGTAAACGGCGCTACCGTGCTCGGCATGGAGGAACCCCTCGTCCGGCCGCGGCCGTTGACCGACGAGGCCGCCGGGCTGCGCGCCGGTGTGCCGGAACTGTCCGAGTACGTCGACCGGTTGTGCGCGCTGGTCGAGCGGGTGGACCCGCTGATCCACGCGTTCGTGCCGGAGCCCGGCCGGTACGAGCGGCTGCGGGCGCAGGCGCGGGAGCTGGCCGCGAGGTACCCGGAGCCGGACGGGCGGCCGCCGCTGTACGGGGTGGCGGTGGGCGTCAAGGACATCGTGCGCGTGGACGGGCTGCCCACGCACGGCGGTTCGGCGCTGCCGCCCGGGGTGCTGGCCGGGCCGCAGGCCGTGGTGGTGGACCGGCTGCGGGCGGCGGGTGCGCTGGTCGCGGGCAAGACGGTGACCGCCGAGTTCGCCGCGAGCGCCCCGGGTCCGACCCGCAATCCGCACCGTCCGGGGCACACCCCGGGCGGCTCCAGCAGCGGTTCGGCGGCGGCGGTCGCGGCCGGGCTGGTGCCGCTGGCGATCGGCACCCAGACGGTCGGCTCGGTGATCCGCCCGGCCGCGTACTGCGGGGTGGTGGGCTTCCGGCCGACGTACGGGCGGATCCCGATCGCGGGGGTGATTCCGAACGCGCCGAGCTTCGACACCCTGGGGACCTTCACCGCCGATCTGGCGGGCGCCGCCCTGGTGGCCCCGCTGCTCTGCGACGACTGGCGGCCGGAGCGCGGCGAGGCGCCCGGACCCGTGCTCGGGGTGCCGGACGGCACGTACCTGGAGCACGCCGAACCGGCCGCGCTGCAGGCCTTCGAGGAACAGCTGGCGCGGTTGGCGCGGGCCGGGTTCACGGTGCGCCGGGTCGAGCTGTTCCCCGACTTCGCCGGGATCACCCGGCGGCTGCAGACGGTCAACCGCTTCGAGCTGGCCCGCAGCCACGCCGACTGGTTCGCCCGCTTCGGCGGGCTCTACCGGCCGGAGACGGTGGCGGGCATCCGGGCCGGCCGGGCCGTCGCGGCCGAGGACCGGGAGGCCGCCCTGCGGTTCCGGGAGCGGCTGGTCGAACGGGTGGCCGCGGCGGGTGCGGCGGCCGGGGTGGACCTGTGGCTGGCGCCCTCGGCGACCGGCGGGGCGCCGGAGGGCCTGCACAGCACCGGGGACGCGGTGATGTCCCTGCCGTGGAGCTTTCTCGGGCGGCCCGCGCTGAGCCTGCCGGCCGGGCGGACCGCGGAGGGGCTGCCGCTGGGGCTCCAGGTGGTCGGTGCGGCGGGCGGCGACGAACGGCTGCTGGCCCAGGCTGCCTTCATCGAAGGGGTGTTGGCGGGGCGTTAGGCGAGCGCCGGGTCGGCCGGGTCGGTGGCCTCGGCGCGCAGCAGGCGCAGCAGCAGGCGGCCGGCCCGCTCGTACGGGGCGTCCTCGTCGTGCAGCACGGCCTGGGAGTTGGCCGTCTCCAGGACCGCGATCAGGGCGAAGGCGAGGTCCCCGAGGTCGGTGTCGGGGCGCAGGCCACCGGTGGCCCGGGCGGCGTCGAGGGCCTCGACGACGGTGTCGGACCACTCCCGGGCGCAGCCGGCCAGGGCGTCCCGGACGGGGCCGGGGCGGGCGTCGAACTCGGCGGTGACCTCGTAGAAGAAGCAGCCGCCGGGGAAGACCCGGGCGCGGGAGTAGGCGAGCCAGCTCTCGCAGAGGGCGCGGGCCCGGGCGAGGCCGGGCGGGACGTCGGCGACCGGGGCGACGACGGCGTCGGCGAAGATCCGGCGGGCGGCCCGGACGGTGGCGAGCTGCAGTTCCTCCTTGGAGCCGAAGCCGGCGAAGACGCCGCTCTTGCTGAGTCCGAGGTCGGTGGCGAGGCGGCCGATGGAGAGCGCGTCCAGGCCCTCGACGGAGGCGACGGAGACGGCGCGGCGCAGCACCGCCCGGCGGGTCTCCTCGCCGCGCAGGACCCGTCCGTCGGTGGTCGGTCCGGCCATCGTCCGCCCCTGTTCTGCTCGTCGTGCGTGCCGCCCAGGGTAGTGCGTGGACCTCGGGGGCCTCGGAAAGCTCCTGAAAACTGCACGAACGGTCGTGCTAATATCTCGGCGCGAGCGAGGCGTGACAAGGAGCGCGGAGAGCAGGGAGATCCGATGGACCCGGTTCAGGCACTGATCCGTACGACCCTCAACCCCACGGCCCGGATCGCTCCCGGCCTGGCCGGGCGGGCCGCCTTCGAACTGTTCATGCACCCGGTGCGGCGCAGCCGGGTGCGCGACTCGGAACGGGAGGTGCACGGGCGGGCGGTCACCGAGCGGCTCGCCGTGGGCGGCAAACCGGTGGTCGGCTACCGCTGGGGGAGCGGCGAGCGGCCGGTCCTGCTGCTGCACGGCTGGCGCTCCCGGGCCTCCCGGTTCGCCCCGTACGTGCCCCGGCTGCGGGCGCTCGGGCTGAGCGCCGTCGCCTTCGACGCGCCGGGCCACGGCGACTCCGGCGGCCGGACCACCAGCGTGCTGGAGTACCGCGAGCTCGCGCTGCAACTCCAGGAGCGGTACGGGCCGTTCGAGGCGGTGGTGGCGCACTCGCTCGGCGTCTGCGCGGCCTTCGGGGCGCTGGCCGACGGCCTGCGGGCCGGGCGGCTGGCGGCCGTCTCCGGGGTGTCCCGGGTCGGTTTCTTCCCGGCCGCGTTCTGTGCCGGGCTCGGGCTGAACGCCGAGGTCGAGCGGGCACTGCGGGAGCGGATCGAGCGGGAGCTGTTCGGCGGGGACGCCGGGGGCTGGGAACGCTACGACGCGGCGCGCCGGGTCGAGTCGGTCGCCGGGCCGGTGCTGGTGGTGCACGACGAGGGCGACGGCATCGTCCCGCCGAGCGAGGCGCAGCGGCTGCGAAGGGCGTACGGGGAGCGGCTGGACCTGGTGGTCACTCAGGGGCTCGGCCACCGCAGGATCATCGCGGAGCCGACAGTCGTTGATCAGGTGATCGGATTCATCTCTGCCGGCCGGGAGGTCGCTGTCGCATGAAGATCGTCGAACTGCACGCACAAGCCATGGAGTTGGCCGTCCAGGTGGTGGACGGCCTACGGCCGGACCAACTCGACCTGCCCACCCCCTGCGCCGGTTGGACGCTGCGCAAGCTGCTGGAGCACTGCGTCGGCCAGCACCAGGGCTTCGCCGCGGCCGCCCGCGGCGCCGGGCCCGACCTGGCACTGTTCGCGGACGCCCCGCTCGGCGCCGACCCGGCGGGCGCGTTCCGCCGTACCGGCACCGACCTCGTCGAGGCCTTCCGGGCGGCCGCCGCCGAGGGCCGGCCGCTCTGGCTGCCCGAGATCCGCGACGCCGACCCGTTCCCGTTCACCCAGGCGGTGGGCTTCCACCTGCTGGACACCCTGGTGCACGGCTGGGACGTCGCCGCCGTGCTCGGCACCGCGGACGGTCTGGTCGCGGCGGTGGACGGCGACGACGCGCTGGCCGCCGCGCTGCTGACGGTGACCGAGGCCGTCCCGAACACCGAGGAGCACCGGGCGCCCGGCCGGGCCTTCGGCCCTGGGCTCGAACCCGGCGGCGACGGGCGGTTCGCCCGCGCCCTGGCGCTGCTCGGCCGCGACCCGGCCTGGAAGCCGTAGCGGCTCGGGGCTCGGGGCGCGGGTCTGCAGGGCCTTACGGGCTCAGGGCCTCCGGGACGCAGGGGATCCCGGAAACCCTAGGACGCCCGGGTGGCGCCGGTGCCCCGGGCCCCGGCGCCCCGGGTGTCGGGGCCGCGCTGCTCGTCGGGGAAGCGCGGCCCGCCGATCAGGAAGAGCAGGGCGGCGGTCGGGAAGCCGAGCGAGGCGGCCACCAACACGATGAACTCCCAGAACATCTTCCGCTCCTCGTCAGTCGCGGGCGGCCCGGACACCCGAAGGTGATCCCAAACCCGGCCCGCTCCGATTGGCCGAATCGTCCGGTCACTTTCCGACGGTATGGCCGAATCACCCCGGCTGCCACCGGGCGTCGCGCCCCGGCCCGCGCCACACCGGCGCACGGGTCTGGGCGCGGGCCACGCGCGGCGGCCACACTGTCGGGATGCAGCTACAGCTCGCAGGGGAAGCACGGCGGCCCGACCGCGAGAGCGAGGACTTCGTGGCGGCCTCGCCGGAGGCGCTGGTCCTGCTGGACGGCGCGAGCTCGCCGGCCGGTCTGGAGTCCGGGTGCCGGCACGGGACGGCCTGGTACGTGCGCCGGCTGGGCGTGCACCTGCTCGCCCGGCTCACCGACCGGGCGGACCGTTCGATCGCCGAGTGCCTGGCCGACGCCATCGTGGAGACGGCCGCGCTGCACGGCGGGCGCTGCGACCTCGCCCACCCCAACACCCCCGCCGCGATGGTCGTCGCGGCCCGGCGGCACGGCGAGGCGCTGGAGTACCTGGTGCTCGGCGACTCCCTGCTGGTGCTGGAGTTGAAGGACGGTCCGCCGAAGGTGATCGGGGACAACCAGCGCTTCCCCGGCGGGGAGGAGCTGCGCCGCCAGGTCTGGGAGACCGTCCCCGGCTCGGCCGAGCGGGCCGCGCTGCACCTGGAGTACGCGATGGCCGTACGCGCCGCCCGCAACCGGGGCGCCGGCCCGTGGATCGCCGCCGCGAGTCCCCGGGCGGCCGAGCACGCCGAGACCGGCTTCGTCCGGCTGGACCGGCTGCACGCGCTGGCGGCCCTCACCGACGGTGCCTCGCGCTACACCGAGCGCTTCGGGCTGGGCAGTTGGGGCGACGTGCTGCGGCTGCTCGCCGAGTCGGGGCCGGGTGAGCTGATCGCCCAGGTCCGCGAGGTCGAGCGGGCGGACGCCGGCTGCGAGCGCTGGCCGCGCGGCAAGACGCACGACGACGCCTCGGCCCTCTACGCGCTGCTGTAGCGGAGCCGGGCGGCGCAACAGCCGGCAGAACGGCGGAACGACAGAACGGCGGAACAGCCGCAGGCGACACCTGCGACCGTTCCGCCGTTGCGGCTCCGGGGCCCTCAGTGGCCGTCGGCGGGGATGGTGCCGAGCCGGCCGGCCTGGAAGTCCTCCATGGCCTGCTGGAGTTCGCGGTGGCTGTTCATGACGAACGGGCCGTAGTGGGCGACGGGTTCGCGGATCGGGAGGCCGCCGAGGAGGACGACCTCAAAGTTGTTGTCGCGGGAGTCCTGCTTCTCGTCGGCGCGCAGGGTGATGGAGTCGCCGTCGCCGAAGACGACGGCCTGGCCCCGGTGGAAGGGGCGGTGCTCGGTGCCGGCCGAGCCGTTGCCGGCGAGGCCGTAGGCGAGGGCGTTGAAGTCGGCGCGCCAGGGCAGGGTGATCTGGGCGCCGGGGCTGATCGAGGCGTGGATCATGGTGATCGGGGTGAAGGTGGTGCCCGGGCCCTGGTGGCCGTCCAGCTCACCGGCGATGACCCGCAGGAGCGCGCCGCCGTCCTCGGTGCTGAGCAGCTTGACGTTGCCGCCGCGGATGTCCTGGTACTTCGGGGTGATCATCTTGTCCGAGGCGGGCAGGTTGACCCACAGCTGGAGGCCGTGGAAGAGGCCGCCGGACTTCACCAGCGACTCCGGCGGGCTCTCGATGTGCAGGAGGCCGGAGCCGGCCGTCATCCACTGGGTGTCGCCGTCGGTGATGGTGCCGCCACCGCCGTGCGAGTCCCGGTGGATGAACGTTCCGTCAATGATGTACGTGACGGTCTCGAAGCCGCGGTGCGGGTGCCAGGGGGTTCCCTTCGGCTCGCCGGCCGCATAATCCACCTCGCCCATCTGGTCCATCATGATGAACGGGTCGAGGTACTTCTGGTTGATCTTGGCGAAGGCGCGGCGGACGGGGAAGCCCTCGCCTTCGAAGCCTTCGGGGGCGGTCGCCACGGTGAGGACCGGCCGTGCGCTCGTGACGGCGGGGTCCGGCGTGGTGACGCGCGGGAGGGTCAGCGGGTTGTCGACGGTCACGGCGGGCATGTCGGCCTCCTTCGGGGGTGTCTGGCCTACGTGCACGAGGTTAGTTCAATCCTCAACAACAAGCAAGTTGAAAATTGAACTATGTAGTGACGGAGGAGCGGGGCTCCTCTTCCAGGATGGGTCAGCCGTACATCCGGCGCATCGTGAAGTCGACCATCTGCTCGACGGCCTTGGCGTCGAACACCATCCGGTGCTCGCCCTCCATGTCCAGCGCGAAGCCGTAGCCGGTCGGCAGCAGGTCCAGGACCTCGGCGCCGGTCACGGTGAAGTGCTTGGACTCCTTGCCCGCGTAGCGGCGCAGCTCCTTCAGCGAGCTGAACATCGGGATCACCGGCGTCGGGGTGTTGTGCAGCGCCAGGAAGCCGGGGCGGTCGCCGCGGGGGCAGTGCACCTTCGAGGTGATGAAGATCGCCTGGAAGTCCTCGACCGCCATCGAGCCGGTGGTGAAGGCCCGCACGGCGTCCGCGAGTGAGGGCGGCGAGGGTTCGGGGTACAGGGACTGCTGGGGGGGCTGCGACTGCCCGCCGTAGGCGTCGGGTCCGGGCATGCCGTTCATGCCCTGCTGCGGTCCCGCCTGCTGCTGGTAGGGGTCGCCCGGGTATGTGTTCTGGTCATATCCGTACACACGGACAGGCTAGCGGGAGCGCACCCTCTTGTGCTGGCATCGATCCTGACAAGGAGTGGCCGCCCCGACTGTGGGACGTGACCACGTTCATAGCGGATTCACCGGCGGGGGCTTGCCCAAGTTACCGCTGGGTAGCATCATGATGCCTACTGGTGGGTACGGGACGCCGGAACGCGGCGGTCTCCCGGAAGCGACGAACCGGAGATAACGGCCATGGGTCACTACAAGTCCAACCTGCGGGACGTGGAGTTCAACCTCTTCGAGGTGTTCGGCCGCGAGCAGGTGTACGGCACCGGACCGTTCGCGGACATGGACGTCGAGACCGCGAAGAACATCCTCAGCGAGATCGCACGCCTCGCCGAGAACGACCTCGCGGCGTCCTTCGCCGACGCCGACCGCAACCCGCCGGTGTTCGACCCGGAGACCAACACCGCGCCGGTCCCGGCCACCTTCAAGAAGAGCTACCAGACCTTCATGGACGCCGAGTGGTGGCGTCTGGGCATCCCGGAGTCGATCGGTGGCCAGGTCACCCCGAACTCGCTGGTCTGGGCCTTCGCCGAGCAGATCCTGGGCTCCAACCCGGCCATCTGGATGTACTCCTCCGGCCCGGCCTTCGCCGGCGTCATCGCCGAGGAGGGCACCGAGGAGCAGCTCGAGGTCGCCAAGCGGATGACCGACCGCCTGTGGGGCTCCACCATGGTCCTCACCGAGCCCGACGCGGGCTCCGACGTGGGCGCCGGCCGCACCAAGGCGATCCAGCAGGAGGACGGCTCCTGGCACATCGAGGGCGTGAAGCGCTTCATCACCTCGGGCGAGCACGACATGTCCGAGAACATCATCCACATGGTGCTGGCCCGCCCCGAGGGCGGCAAGCCGGGCACCAAGGGCCTGGGCCTGTTCATCGTCCCCAAGTTCGACTTCGACTGGGAGACCGGCGAGCTGGGCGAGCGCAACGGCGTCTACGCCACCAACGTCGAGCACAAGATGGGCCTCAAGGCCTCGAACACCTGCGAGATGACCTTCGGTGCCAAGCACCCGGCCAAGGGCTGGCTGCTCGGCGAGAAGGTCGACGGCATCCGCCAGATGTTCAAGATCATCGAGTTCGCCCGCATGATGGTCGGCACGAAGGCCATCGCCACCCTCTCCACCGGCTACCTGAACGCCCTGGAGTACGCCAAGGAGCGCGTGCAGGGCGCCGACATATCGCAGTTCCTGGACAAGACCGCCCCGCGCGTCACCATCACCCACCACCCGGACGTGCGCCGCTCGCTGCTGACCCAGAAGGCCTACGCCGAGGGCATGCGCGCGCTGGTCCTGTTCACCGCGTCCACCCAGGACGACATGATGGCCGCCAAGCTGCGCGGCGAGCGCGACGAGGCCGCCGAGCGCCTCAACGACCTGCTGCTGCCGATCGTCAAGGGCTACGGCTCGGAGAAGTCCTACGAGCAGCTCGCCCAGTCGCTCCAGACCTTCGGCGGCTCCGGGTACCTCCAGGAGTACCCGATCGAGCAGTACATCCGGGACGCCAAGATCGACACCCTGTACGAGGGCACCACGGCGATCCAGGGCCAGGACTTCTTCTTCCGCAAGATCGTCAAGGACGGCGGCCAGGCGCTCACCGCGCTGAACGAGCAGATCCAGAAGTTCATCGGCTCCGCCGAGGGCGGCGACGCCCTGGCCGCCGAGCGCGAGCTGCTCGCCAAGGCCGCGGGCGACCTGGAGGCCATCGTCGGCAAGCTGATCGCCGACCTGACCTCGGTCGAGCAGGACGTCAAGAACATGTACAAGGTGGGCCTCAACACCACCCGCCTGCTGATGGTCTCCGGCGACGTCGTGGTCGGCTGGCTGCTGCTGCGCCAGGCCGCGGTGGCCCTGGCCAAGCTGGAGGCCGGCGCCTCGGAGAAGGACGTCCCCTTCTACCAGGGCAAGGTCGCGGCGGCCCGCTTCTTCGCCAAGAACGTCCTGCCGACCGTCGCCCCGCAGCGACTGATCGCCGAGGGCATCGACAACGAGATCATGGACCTGGCGGAGGAGGCCTTCTAGGCCACCCTCCCCGGGGCCACCCGCCACCGCCCTTCCCGGGGCGCGCCGTGCGGGAAGCCTCCCGGCAATCGAACCGCCTGACACACCCTCGCACCGAAGGGCCCGGCTGCCACCGGGCCCTTCGGTGTGTCCGCGGCCGCGGTCCGCAGGACGGAAACCACCGGCCGCGCGGGCCGGTTCGCGGTCGAGGCGTTCCGAATGCCGTGTCCGTGTACGGGCATATGCTCAGGTGCGAAGTCGACTCCCCATCCGGCTTCGGCCCTCACTCGACCCAGGAGCAGTATGTCGACCGCCGCCCGCCAGGCATTTTTCGACCGGACGCACAGCGACGACCTGATCGCGTTCCTCGGTACCTCGCCCTCGCCGTACCACGCGGTGGCGAGCGCCGCGGAGCGGCTGGAGAAGGCGGGCTTCCGGCAGGTCGCCGAGACGGACGCGTGGGACGACGCGGCCGGCGGGCGCTACCTGATCCGCGGGGGCGCGCTGATCGCCTGGTACCTGCCGCAGGGGGCGGGCCCCGAGACCCCGTTCCGGATCGTCGGCACCCACACCGACTCGCCCAACCTGCGGGTCAAGCCCGTCCCGGACACCGGTTCCGAGGGCTGGCGGCAGGTCGCGGTGGAGATCTACGGCGGCGTCCCCCTGAACACCTGGCTGGACCGCGACCTCGGCCTCTCCGGCCGGCTCGCGCTCAAGGACGGCACCGTCCGGCTGGTCCAGCTGGACGAGCCGCTGCTGCGCGTCCCGCAGCTCGCCATCCACCTGGACCGCCAGGTCAACGAGGGCATGAAGCTCGACAAGCAGCGCCACCTCACCCCGATCTGGGGCCTCGGCCCGGTCGACGAGGGCGCGCTGATCTCCTACGTCGCCGGGCGGGCCGGTCTGGCCGCCTCCGACGTGGTCGGCTGGGACCTCATGACCCACGACGTCCAGCCCGCCTCCTACCTGGGCCGCGACCGCGAGCTGCTGGCCGCCCCGCGCCTGGACAACCTGCTCTCGGTGCACGCGGCCACCGCCGCGCTCGCCGCCGTCGCCACCGCCGACGGCGCCGCCGACCTGCCGTACATCCCGGTGCTGGCCGCCTTCGACCACGAGGAGACCGGCAGCGAGTCCGACACCGGCGCGCAGAGCCCGCTGCTCGGCAACGTCATGGACCGGACGATCCACGCGCGCGGCGGCACCACCGAGGACCGGGCCCGGGCGCTCGCCGGCACCGTCTGCCTCTCCTCGGACATGGGCCACGCCGTCCACCCGAACTACAGCGAGCGGCACGAGCCGGGCCACCACCCGATGCCGAACGGCGGGCCGATCCTCAAGGTCAACGTCAACAACCGCTACGCGACCGACGGCGTCGGCCGGGCGGTGTTCGCGGCCGCCTGCGAGAAGGCCGGCGTGCCGTGGCAGAGCTTCGTCTCCAACAACGCCATGCCCTGCGGGACGACGATCGGCCCGATCACGGCGGCGCGACTGGGTATCAGGACGGTGGACTGCGGCATCGCGGCGCTCTCCATGCACTCGGCGCGCGAGCTGTGCGGGGCGGAGGACCCGTACCTGCTGGCGAGCGCGCTCAAGGCCTTCCTGGAGGGCTGAGAACGGCGGCGAAGGGGCCCGGCGGTCGTCCGCCGGGCCCCTTCGCGTTGTTCCGCGCCGTTCAGTGGCGCCGCGCCGTTCCGCGGTGCCGCGCGTCGTCCCGCGCCGTCCGGCGTTACTCCATCCCGGCGAGGACCAGCGGCAGGCGGCGGGCGCCGTCGGCCACCAGCGTCACCGGCACGCCCCAGTCCTGCTGGTGCACGTGGCAGGCCGGGTACTCGATCTCCGGGTCGTCGTCGCAGGAGGCGGCCATCGCCGAGACGTGCAGCACGCCCTCGGTGACCTCGGCGGAGAGCACCAGTTCACGGGAGAGGTCGGTGTCCGCGCCCGCGCCGGAGACCAGCAGCTCGGGCGGGGTCGCGCTGACCAGCAGCCGGGTGGAGGGGCCGTAGCGCTCGTCCAGCTTCTGGCCGTTCGGCGCCTCGAAGACCACGTCCAGCCGGAAGGCGCCCGGGGCGACCTCGGTGGCCGCGCGCCGGGTGCGGTGCGCCACCGACTCGACCTGCACCGCCTCCTCCGGCAGCCGCAGCCTGGTCAGCCGGTGCCGGGCCGACTCGACCACCACGATGTCCCCGTCCACCAGGACCGCCCCGGAGGGCTCGCGCAGGTCGGTGGCCAGGGTGCTGACCTCGCCGCTCGCCGGGTCGTAGCGGCGCAGCGCGTGGTTGTAGGTGTCGGCGACGGCCACCGAGCCGTCCGGCAGCACGGTGACGCCCAGCGGGTGCTGGAACAGGGCCTGACCGGCCGCGCCGTCGCGGTGGCCGAAATCGAACAGGCCGCTGCCGACGGCGGTGCGGACCGCCTTTGTTTCACGTGAAACCCAGCGCAGCGAGGAGGTCTCGGAGTCGGCGACCCAGAGCCGCTCGCCGTCCGCCGACACCGCGAGGCCGGACGGCTGGGCGAACCAGGCCTCGGCGGCGGGCCCGTCCACCAGGCCCTCGTTGGTGGTGCCGGCCGCGACCGCGACGGTTCCGGCGGCCGGGTCGTACGACCACAGCTGGTGCACGCCGGCCATCGCGATCCACACCCGGCCGACGAACCAGGCGACGTCCCACGGCGAGGAGAGGTCCACCTCGCGGGCCGGGCCCTCGGTGGCCGAGCCCTGCCACCACTGGCGGCCGGTGCCGGCCAGGGTGGTCACCCGGCCGTCGGAGAGGCGGACACCGCGCAGGGCGTGGTTGACGGTGTCGGCCACGACCACGTCGTAGTCGTACGGGTGGCCCTCGGGGAGCAGCGCGAGGCCCTGCGGCTCGCTGAACCGCGGGCCGGCGCCGTCCGCGCCGTCGCCGTCCACCAGGCCGCGCTGCCCGTCGCCGATCCGGCGCACCACCGTCTCGCCGTCCTCGGCCAGCTCGACCAGCGAGTGGTGGCCGGAGTCGGCGACCAGGAAGTGGCCGTTCGGCAGCCGGACCGCCTTGCCGGGGAACTTGAGGTCCCCGGCGCTCGGCTCCGGCGCCACGTACGGGCCGTCGCCGCGGCGCAGCGTGCCCTTCGCGGCGTGCTCGGCCTCCAGCTCCTCGACCAGCCGGGCGAGCGCGTGGGCGTGGCCCTCGCCGGCGTGCTGGGCGACCACGTAGCCCTCCGGGTCGATCACCACCAGCGTCGGCCAGGCCCGGACGGCGTACTGCTTCCAGGTCACCAGCGCCGGGTCGTCCAGCACCGGGTGGTGCACCTCGTAGCGGGCGACGGCGTCGACGACCGCCTGGTGGTCGGCCTCGTGCACGAACTTCGGCGAGTGCACCCCGACGATCACCACGGTGTCGCGGTGCTTCTCCTCCAGCTCCCGCAGCTCGTCCAGGACGTGCAGACAGTTGATGCAGCAGAAGGTCCAGAAGTCCAGGATGGTGATCTTGCCCCGGAAGTCGGCGAGCGCGAGCTCCTTGCCGCCGGTGTTCAGCCAACCGCCTGCCCCGACCAGCTCGGGGGCGCGTACACGTGCACGAGATGCCATGCGTCAATCAAACCGCACGCCGGGTGCCCGCATTCCGGGCGTCCCGCGTGAGGTCGGACTGCCAGCGGGTCTCGCCGTCCTGGGTGCGGTCGGTGGGGCGCAGGCCGAGGGCGCGGGCGACGGCGGCGGAGGCGTGGTGGTCGGGGTGGATGTGGGCGACGGCGGCGGTGATGCCGCCGGCGGCGAGGTGGGCGAGCAGGGCGCGGGCGGCCTCGGTGGCCAGGCCGCGGCGCTGCCAGGGGGTGCCGACCACCCAGGCGACCTCGGCCTCGGAGGCGTCGGGGCGGACGGTGGCCTGCACGTAGCCGGTGAGGGCGCCGTCGGCGCGCAGCCGCAGCACCCAGTTGCCCCAGGCCTCGGCCGGGTCGGGGGAGCCGGCGGCCAGCCGGGCGCAGCGGGCGCGCTGCTCCTCGACGGTGGCCGGGCGGCCGCCGGTGAAGGCGTGCAGGGCCGGGTCGGCGAGCGCGGCCGCCAGCTCCTCGGCGTGCCCGGGGGCGATCGGCAGCAGGTCGAGGCGCTCGCTGCGCAGCTCGGCGGCGGTGAGGCCGCTGGTGACGCTGCTGGTGAGGTCGTTGCTGAGGTCGGGGTGCATGGCGGTATTGAAGGGGATCGACGGCCGCCGTGCGACGGGGTTTTCGGCCGGTGCTTCGTGGCGGTGCTTCTCCGCGGCCGGGCGCTCGGGGTCGAATGGGGCGACGTCAACACGGAGGAGGTCGCACGGTGCGGTATCTGGTCAGGGAGAAGCTGTTCGCGGTCGGCGACGACTACTGGATCGAGGACGACCGGGGGCACAAGGCGTTCCTGGTGGACGGCAAGGTCCTGCGGCTGCGGGACACCTTCGAGCTGAAGGACGCGCACGGGCGGGTGGTCGCGGTGGTGCGGGAGAAGATGCTCACCGTCCGCGACGCGATGAGGATCGAGGACGCCGACGGCGAGGTGGTCGCCACCGTCCGGGAGAAGCTGTTCACCCCGTTCCGGGACAAGTACCTGGTGGAGCTGGCCTCCGGCGGCGAGCTGAAGATCCACGGCAACCTGATCGACAAGGACTACCGGGTCGAGAACCGGCACGGCGACGAGCTGGCCCGGATCAGCCGCAAGTGGTTCCGGATCCGGGACACCTACGGGGTGGAGGTCGCGGACGGCGCGGACGCCGGGCTGCTGCTGGCCGTCGCGGCCTGCGTCGACCACCTGGTGCAGGAGGAGGACTGACCCGTCCACGGTTTCCCGGTCCCCGGTCCGCCCCTCACCCGGGTGGGGTATCTTTTGCCAACCCTTGACCAGGCCGGTCGGGGGCCCCGACCGGCCTGGTCGAGGGGGACGGCGTGAGCGGACCGGGGGCTGGAACCACGATGAACGACATCCTGCACGGGCTCGGTGCGGCGGCGGCCTACGGCACCCTCGGCGTGGTGCTGCTGCTCCTCGGCATCGGCCTGGTCGACCTGCTGACGCCCGGCAAGCTCGGCCGGCAGATCTGGGTCGAGCGCAACCGCAACGCCGCCGTCCTGCTCAGCTCCGCCCTGCTCGGCATCGGCGGCATCGTCTTCACCGCGATCATGTACACCTATGCCGACTTCGGCAAGGGCCTGGTGTCGACGGCCTGTTACGGCCTGCTCGGGCTGGTGCTGATGGCCGTCGCGTTCTGGCTGGTGGACCTGCTGACGCCGGGCAGGCTCGGCGAGATCCTGGTCGATCCGGAGCCGCACCCGGCGGTGTGGGTGTCCGCGGCCTGCAACATCGCGGTGGCGGCGGTGGTGTCGGCCGCGATCGCGTAGGCCGGGCCGCGCTACGCCGGGCGGGGCGCCTCGCCCAGGACGTGCTCCCGCCCCCAGTCCCCCAGCGGCCCCAGCGCCGTGTTGAGGCGGCGCCCCGCCCCGGTCAGCGCGTACTCGACCCGGGGCGGCACCTCGTCGTAGGCCTCCCGGTGCACGATGCCGTGCGCCTCCATCTCGCGCAGGTGCGCGGCCAGCACCTTCTCGGTGATCCCCGGCAGCAGCCGGCGCAGCTCGCCGAAGCGGCAGTGCGGGCGTTCGCCCAGGGCCCAGAGGATCGACACCTTCCACTTGCCGCCGATCACGTCCATCGCGGCGTCGGTCCCGCAGACGTGCGCCCCCGGCCTCGGTGCGATCGCCATGCCCACCCCTTCCGGCCCCTGCCAGCTCGATGCTCACTCCAGGGTAACCACCCACTTCGAAGTGCGTACTTGATCGTTTACGGGGCCGGCGCGGAGGCTGACTGCCATGGCAACCAACCCCGTTGAGAAAACCCCCAAGGCTCCGCTCACCCTGCTCGGCCTCGGCGCGATGGGCACCGCGCTGGCCGAGGCCTGGCTCGCCGCCGGGCACCCGCTGACCGTCTGGAACCGCACCGCCGCCCGTGCCGAGGGGCTCGCCGCCCGCGGCGCCACCGTCGCCGCCACCGTCGCGCGGGCCGTCGCCGCGAACCGGCTGGTCGTCGTCTGCCTGCTCGACGACGCCTCCGTCCCGGCGGCGCTGGACGGCGTCGACCTGACCGGCAAGGACCTGGTCAACCTGGTCACCAGCACCCCCGGGCAGGCCCGTGCGCGGGCCGCCTGGGCCGAGGAGCGCGGCGCCCGCTACCTGGACGGCGGGATCATGGCCGTCCCGCCGATGATCGGCGTCCCGGCGGCCGGGGCGTACGTGTTCTACAGCGGCTCGTCCGAGCTGTTCGAGGAGCACGGGGGCGCCCTCGCCGTCCCGGCCGGCACCCGCTACGTGGGCGCCGACCCCGGGTACGCGGCGCTGCACGACGTGGCGCTGCTCAGCGGGATGTACGGGATGTTCGCCGGGATCGCGCACGCCTTCGCGCTGGTCCGCGGCGAGGCCGTGGCGCCGAGCGGGCTGGCGCCGCTGCTGGGCGACTGGCTGGCCGCGATGTCCGGCTCGGTGGCCAGGACGGCGGCGCAGCTGGAGAGCGGCGACTACGCCCGGGACGTGGTGTCCAACCTGGCGATGCAGGTGGCCGGCAAGGAGACGCTGCTGCGCACCGCCGAGGAGCAGCGGGTGAGCCCGGAACTCCTCGAACCGTACTTCCGGTTGATGGAGCGCCGACTGGAGCTCGGTGGCGGCGGCGAGGACCTGACCGGGGTCGTCGACCTGCTGCGACGGTGAGGGTCGGCCGGTAACGTACCGGCATGGCAGACCTCGAAGAACGCGCCACCGTCGTCGCGTCCGAACCAGGGCAGGCCGGGGCGGGGGTGGTCGTCAGACCGCGCCGCGCCGACGACCTCGCCGACTGCGTCCGGGTGCTGGGCGACGTCCACACCGTCGACGGCTATCCCGCCGACTGGCCCGACCGCCCCGCCGCCTGGCTGACCCCGGACGGCCTGCTCGCCGCCTGGATCGCCGAGTCGGACGGCCGGCTCAGCGGACACGTCGGCCTGGCCCGCAGCGCCCCGGGCGACCTCGCCCCCGTCCTGTGGAGCGGGCGCACCGGCGGCCGCCCGGAGCTCACCGCCGTGATCGGCCGGCTCTACGTCGCCCCCGGGGCGCGCGGCCACCTGGTCGGCGCCCGGCTGCTGGCCTGCGCCGTGGCGCACGCGCGGGCGCTCGGCCTGCACCCCGTCCTCGACGTGCTCGCCACCGACACCGCCGCCGTGGCCCTCTACCGCCGCCTCGGCTGGACCCACCTCGGCGGCGGCGACCAGCGGTGGGCCTCCGGACGCACCGTCACCGTCCACTGCTTCGCCGCCCCGAGGGGGTGAGTTCCGGCCCGCCCGGCCGTCGTGGCCGGGCGGGCGGAGGCCGGGAAGGCGGGAGGAGACGGGGAGGGGAGGGCCGGGGGCTCAGGCCGCGGGGCGGTCGGACACCGGGCGGCGGCGCAGGGCCGGGGTGGTGAGGGCCGGGGGCTGCCAGACGCCGTCGGCCCGGTAGAGGTCGGTGCCGGGCGGGACGATGGCGTCGAGGCGGTCGAGGGTGGCGTCGTCCAGGACCAGGTCGGCGGCCTTGAGGGCCGATTCGAGCTGCGCCGCGGTGCGCGGGCCGATGATCACCGACGTGACGGCCGGGTGGGCGGCCGGGAAGGCGGTGGCCAGCTCGGGGAGGGTGCGGCCGAGCTCCTCGGCGAGGACGGTGAGGGCCTCGACGGCCTCCAGCTTGGCCGCCGTGGTGGGCAGCTCCGGGTCGAAGCGGTGCGGGTGGAGGGCGGCCCGGCCCCGGGTGAGGTCGATCGGGCGGTCCTTGCGGTAGCGGCCGGTCAGGAAGCCACCGGCGAGCGGGCCCCAGGTCAGCGCGCCCATGCCCAGCCGCTGGACGACGGGCAGCACGTCGCGCTCCACGCCCCGGGCGAGCAGCGAGTACGGCGGCTGCTCGGTGCGGAAGCGCTGCAGGCCGCGGCGCTCGGCGACGTGGTGGGCGTCCACGATCTGCTCGGCGGGGAAGGTGGAGCAGCCGAAGGCGCGGATCTTGCCCGCCCGGACGAGGTCGCCGAGGACGGAGAGGGTTTCCTCGATGTCGGTGGTGTGGTCCGGTCGGTGGACCTGGTACAGGTCGATCCACTCGGTCCGCAGCCGACGCAGGCTCTCCTCGACCTCGCGGACGATCCAGCGCCGCGAGTTGCCGCCCCGGTTGTGGCCCTCGCCCATCGGGAAGTGCACCTTGGTGGCGAGCACGATCTCGTCGCGGTCGCCACGGGCGGCCAGTGCCTTGCCGACGATCTCCTCGGACTCGCCGGCCGAGTACATGTCCGCGGTGTCGATGAAGTTGATGCCCCGGTCGACCGCGGTGCCGATCATCCGGGCGCAGTCGTCGTGGTCGGAGTTGCCGACGGAGCCGAACATCATGGTGCCGAGGCAGTAGGTGCTCACCTCGATGCCGGTGCCGCCGAGAACGCGGTAGCGCATGGCCATTCCCCCCTGGTTGGCGATCAGTTGCTGGTCAGAGATTAGGAGTTGGAGTGCGCTCCAGCGCAAACGCGGCTCGGCTCCCTCGGGTGGGGGAGCCGGATCACCGCACGGGGGGAGGAGTGGTGGGGGTGGCGCGGGCGAGCCTGTCGGCATGGTGAGGAACGGGTGGGCGGTGACCGGCTGGGGCCTCGGGTACGCGGGGTTCGGGCTGGGGTGCGCGCTGGGCGGGACGCGGCTGTTCGGCGCGGACTGGCCGGGGTGGGTGGTGGCCGCCGTGGGGGTCGCCTCGGCGGCCGCCGGCCTGGCGGTGGTGCGGCGAACGCCGGTGCGACGGTCGCCGGGGCTGCGGTGGCTGTTGTGGCTGGCGTGCGGGGCGGCCGCGGTCGGGGCCTGGGGCCTGCTGATGGACCTGGTGGCGCTGCTGTTCGGCCAGCGGGTGGACAGCGTCCCCGACGCGGTGGAGCGCACCCTGGCGGCGGTGGGGGCGGTGCTGCTGGCCCGCACCGCCCCGGGGCTGCGGCCCGGGGCCCGCGGCGGCCCGGGCGGCCGGGCCGAACGGGTGGCGCCGGCTCCCGCGGCGGCCCCGCCGATCGTCCAACTCGCCGCCTGGGCAGGCACGCTGGCGTTCGTGCCGTACGTGCTGATGAAGCTGCTCTGGGCGTTCGGCGGCAGCTTCGCCGGGATCAGCGGCGACCAGATGTACGCGAGCTACGTGCGCAACGGCTCCTCCGGGCTCTGGCTCGCCCTGGAACGCCGGGGCCTCGACGGCACCGTGCTGC
Source organism: Kitasatospora sp. NPDC058048 (assembly GCF_042885555.1). Lineage (NCBI taxonomy): Bacteria > Bacillati > Actinomycetota > Actinomycetes > Kitasatosporales > Streptomycetaceae > Kitasatospora > Kitasatospora sp. NPDC058048. The sequence continues at coordinate 32,634 of NZ_JBHVRT010000034.1, forward strand.
TGGCGCTGCTCGGGGTGTTCCTGCTCTGGGGACTGGTCCGCCCGTGGGGGCAGGTCTTCCCGCGCTGGACCCTGCCGCTGCGCGGCCGCCGGGTGCCGCGCTGGCTGCCGCTCACCCCGGCCCTGCTGGGCGCGGCTTCGCTGGCGCCGTACGGGGTGGTCGGGATCGGCTACCTGACCCTGTGCACCGCCGGGGTGACGCGGATCAGGCTGGGGGAGTTCGCCAGTGAGCAGAGCGCGCTGGAGATCTCCTGGGTCGGGATGTGCGGGTTCGCCGGGTACGGGGTCGCGCTGGCGGTGGCCGCCCGGTCGTACTGGCGGCGGACGCGGGGGTGACCTCGCAGCGGTTTGCTGAGGCGGCAAGAACGCTTGCCGATGCTGTAGGGCGGGCCGCAGCCTGGCGGTGGAGGTGAGCGCCATGGGCGAGACGGCAGTGACGGCAGGAACGGTCAGGACGACAGGAACGACCGGGGCACCCGGGACGACCGGGACCGGGGAACGCGAGCGCTACGACGTGGTGGTGGTCGGCGCCGGAGCGGCGGGGCTGAACGCCGCGCTGGTGCTGGGCCGGGCCCGTCGCCGGGTCGCCGTGGTGGACGCGGGCGAGCCGCGCAACGCGCCCGCCGCCCACATGCACGGCTACCTGAGCCGGGACGGCATGCCCCCGGCGGCGCTGCTGGCGGTCGGGCGGGAGGAGGTCGCCCGGTACGGGGTGGACCTGATCGACGCCCGGGTCGAGCACATCGAGTCGGCCGAGCACAGCGAGCACATCGAGTCGGCCGAGCACAGCGATCACATCGAGTCCGCCGAGCCGGCCGGGTCCGCCGGGTCGGGCTTCGTGGTCCATCTGGCCGGCGGGCCGGTGCTGCACGCGCGCCGGGTGGTCGTCGCCACCGGACTGCGGGACGGGCTGCCGGAGCTGCCGGGCCTGGTCGAGCGGTGGGGCCACGACGTGCTGCACTGCCCGTACTGCCACGCCTGGGAGGTCCGCGACCGCCGGCTCGGGGTGCTCGGCACCGGACCGGGGGCGGTCAACCAGGCGCTGCTGCTGCGGCAGTGGTCGGCGGACGTGGTGCTGCTCGCCCACACCCTGGCGCTGACGGACGCCGAGCGGGAACGGCTCGCGGCCCGGGACGTCCGGGTGGTCGAGGGCCGGATCGTCCGCCTGGTGTCCGACGACGGGCGGCTGCGCGGCGTCGAACTCGCCACCGGGCAGGTGGTGCCGCGGGAGGCGGTGTTCGTCTTCCCGCGGCCGGTGCCCCGGGACGCGCTGCTCTTCGGCCTCGACTGCGCCCGGGACGACAACGGCTGGGTCACCACCGACCGGACCGGCCGCACCAGCCTCCCCGGCGTCTGGGCGGTCGGCAACGTCGCCGACCCGCGTGCCCAGGTGGTCACCGCCGCCGGGATGGGCGCGGCGGCGGCCTTCGCTCTCGACCACGACCTCGTGGCGGAGGAGCTCGACCGGGCGGTGCGGACGTACCGCGCGTCCGGCGCCGCCCTGCCCGCCTGAGCGGGAAGCTTTCGTCAACCCACCCACGATCGGAGAATCCGGATGTCAGCGCAGCAGCACGGCCACTCCCACGGGCACGGCCACTCCCACTCCCACTCCCATGGGCACGCCCACGGCCACGGGCACGTTCCCGCCGCCGACTTCGACTGGGACGCGCTCGCCGCGCACCTGGAGCTGGAGGCCGACCTGCGGGCCGGCGCCGTCACCGAGGCCGGGCAGTGGCTGTTCGGCCTGCACGGGGAGGGCGAGGTGCGGCGGGTCCTCGACGTCGGCAGCGGCCCCGGAGTGATCGCCGGACTGCTGGCGGAGGTCTTCCCGGCGGCCGAGGTGGTGGCGGTCGACCAGTCGGCCGCCCTGCTGGAGCGCGCCCGGACCCGCTCCGGCGGTCGTCTCGGCACCCAACAGGCCGACCTGCCCGAGGAGTTCGGCAAGCTCGGCGAGGCCGACCTGATCTGGTCCGGCAACGCCGTCCACCACCTGGGCGACCAGCAGGCCGCGCTCACCTCGCTCGCCGGGGTGCTGCGGCCCGGCGGTCTGCTCGCCGTCGCGGAGAGCGGCCTGCCGGCGCGCTACCTGCCGCGCGACTTCGGCCTCGGCCGGCCCGGCTTCCAGGCCCGGATGGACGCCGCCCACGAGGACGGCTTCAGCGCCATGCGGGCCGAACTGCCCGGCAGCACCCAGGAGATCGAGGACTGGCCGGCCATGCTGCGGCGGGCCGGACTGACCCCGACCGGTACCCGCACCTTCCTGGTCGACCACCCCGCCCCGCTCGCCGGGCCCGTCCGCGGCTACCTGCACACCCAGCTGACCCGGCGCCACGACCAGCTCGCCGAGCAGCTCGACGCCGAGGACCGGGCCACCCTGGAGGCGCTGCTCGCCGAGGACGCCCTCACCGGCATCCTGCACCGTCCGGACGCCTTCTACCTGTCCGCGATGACCGTCCACACGGCCCGCCGGGACTGATCCGGCGGCCGCGGGGTCCTCGACCGTACGGACGGCGGCCGTCGGCCCTCGACCGTGCAGCCGGCGACCGTACGGCCCGCGGCGTCAGCCCGCGAGAAAGGCGGCCACCGTACGGGTGAAGGCGGCCGGATCGTCGAGCCACGGGTAGTGGCCGGCGCCGGGCTGGACGGCGGCACGGGCGTGGCGGAACAGCGCGGCCGCGGCGCGGACCGCCCCGGGCCGCGGGTCGGGGTCGTACTCGCCGGCCAACAGCAGCGTCGGCACCGGGAGTTCGGCGACCGCGGCGCGGACGGCGGTGGGCCGGAAGCCGCCGCCGTGGTACGCCGCGGCGGCCTCCGGGTGGCTCTGGACGGCGCAGTCGGCCTCGTGGGCGCGGGCGGTGGCGTTCCAGTCGCCGTGGAAGAGCGGCGCCACGGCGTCGGGGTCGGCGGCGCCGCCGGCGAAGGCGGCGCGGACGGCGGCCCGGGCGGCCGGGTACCACTCCTCGTCGGCGAGGCCGCGGGCCTCGGCCGCCTCGCGGTAGTCGTCCTCGGTGGCGGTGCCGCCGAGGATCCGGAGGCTGGGCGTGACCAGCACCAGCCGGCCGGTGCGCCCGGGGTGCCGCAGCGCGTACAGGGTGGCGAGCGAGCAGCCGGCGGAGTGGGCGAGGAGGTCGGCCCGGTCGAGCCCGAGGTGCGCCCGGAACGCCTCGACGTCGGCCACCTGCCGGTCGACCCGGTAGCCCGCCGGGTCGGCCGGGCGTGCCGATCGGCCGGTGCCGCGCAGGTCGAGGACGTGCAGGGCGCGGTGCGCGCCGAGGCCGCCGAGGTCGCCGAGGTACGCGGCGTCGCGCATCGGGCCGCCGGCGAGGACGAGCAGCGGCTCGCCCTCGCCGAGGACGCGGTAGCCGAGCGGGGTGCCGTCGGGGCCGGTGAAGGTCGTCATCGAACGATCGTGGCAACCGCCGACCGGCCGGGCAACGGGAATTCGGCCGGGCGCCGCGCAGCCGGGCCGGTCAGCCCGCCGAGCCGCCGAAGCGCGCCGTCCAGGCCGCCAGGTCCTCGTCCGTGATCTTGGCGAACAGCACCGGCGGCACCGTGAACGCCGTCCCGGCCGGCACCAGGTCCAGCGCCCGCGCCTCCTGGGGGGTGATCCAGTCCCGGGTGGCGGCCGGGGAGTCCTCGGGCAGCGCGAAGGCCCCGCGCATCGCCGCCGCGGTGGCCGGGATGAACGGTTCGGAGACCACCGCGTACAGGTGGATCAGGTTCATCGCGGTGCGCAGGGTCAGCGCCGCCGCCTCCGGGTCGGTCTTCACCTGCAGCCAGGGCGCCTTCTCGTCCAGGTACGCGTTGCCCGCGCTCCACAGCGCGCGCAGGGCCTGCGCCGCCTTGCGGAAGTTGAGCGCGTCCAGCTGGGCCTCGTACTCGGCGAGCAGCGCGGCGACCTGCTCGCCGAGGCGCTGCTCGGCCAGGCCCGGCGCGTGCCCGCCCGGGACGTCGTCGCCGAAGCGCTTGCGGCTGAAGGAGAGCACCCGGTTGACGAAGTTGCCGAGGGTGTCGGCGAGGTCCTTGTTGACCACCGAGGCGAACAGGTCCCAGGTGAAGCTGGAGTCGTCCGACTCGGGCGCGTGCGCCATCAGGAAGTAGCGCCAGTAGTCGGCGGGCAGCAGCTCCAGCGCGACGTCGGTGAAGACGCCGCGCTTCTGGCTGGTGGAGAACTTCCCGCCGTAGTACGTCAGCCAGTTGAAGGCCTTGACGTAGTCGACCTTCTTCCACGGACGGCGCGAGCCGAGCAGCGTGGCCGGGAACATCACGGTGTGGAACGGGACATTGTCCTTGGCCATGAACTCGGTGTAGCGGACGGTCTCGTCGACCTCGTACCACCAGGACTTCCAGTCCCGCAGCTGCCCGGCCGGGGCCGCGTCCGCCCATTCCTTGGTGGCGCCGATGTACTCGATCGGGGCGTCGAACCAGACGTAGAACACCTTGCCCTCGGCGGCCAGTTCGGGCCACACGTCGGCCGGCACCGGGACGCCCCACTCCAGGTCGCGGGTGATCGAGCGGTCCTGGAGGCCCTCGGTCAGCCACTTGCGGGCGATCGAGGAGGCCAGCACCGGCCAGTCGTCGGCGTGGGCGGCGACCCAGTCCCCGACCTCCTCGGTGAGCTTGGACTGGAGCAGAAACAGGTGGCGGGTCTCCCGGACCTCCAGGTCGGAGCTGCCGCTGATCGCCGAGCGCGGCTCCAGCAGGTCGGTCGGGTCGAGCACCCGGGTGCAGTTCTCGCACTGGTCGCCGCGGGCCTTGTCGTAGCCGCAGTGCGGGCAGGTGCCGACGATGTAGCGGTCCGGCAGGAAGCGGCCGTCGGCGTTGGAGTACACCTGGCGGATCGCGCGCTCCTCGATGAAGCCGTTGCGCTGCAGCTCGCGGGCGATCTCCTGGGTGATCTCCCGGTTCTGCGGCGAGGAGCTGCGGCCGAAGTGGTCGAAGGAGAGCCCGAAGCCCTCGTACACCGCCCGCTGCGCGTCGTGTGCCCGGGCGCAGAACTCCGCGACCGGCAACCCGGCTTCCTGAGCGGCCAGTTCGGCGGGCGTGCCGTGCTCGTCGGTGGCGCAGATGAACAGCACCTCGTGCCCTCGTCGGCGCAGGTACCGGGCGTGGACGTCCGCCGGGAGCATGGACCCGACCATGTTGCCCAGGTGCTTGATCCCGTTGATGTACGGAAGGGCGCTAGTGATCAGGTGCCGAGCCATCCTCGGATGCTCCGATTTCTCCCGCACGCGCACCCCACCCGGAGTGCCGTGTCAGGCGCAGGGGTCCACTGTGGGCTGCAAGCCTAGGGCAAGCGGAGGGCCCTGGCGCGCGCGGCGGGCCGGGGCGGACGGCACTTCCGGGCCGGGGCGGACAGCACTTCCGGGGCGGCGTGGACGGCGCGTCCGGGCCGGGCGTCACGGCCGGCTGAAGTCGCCGTACCGGTCGAACTCCCCGGACTTCACCCCGCGGACGAAGGCGGCCCACTTGCGGGGGGTGGTCTGCACGACGACCTCGGGCCGGTCGGACTCGCGGATCTCCACCAGCTCGCCCGCCGATCTGACCTCGACGCAGTCGGTGCTCTCGCCGCTGGCCGAGGCCTTTCGCCAGGTACTCATGCGAAGTCTTTCAGCAAGGCCCGGATGAAGTCCCGGGACTCGTCCGGCCCGAGCGCGATGGCCGCGGTCTCCTCCTTGATCCGGCGGTAGGAGGCCAATTCGGCCTGGGTGTGCACGAATTTCGGCCCGTGGGAGAGATCGATCTGGACGGTGTCGAGTTCCGGGACGGGTCCGCGGGCGAGGTACAGGCTCTCTCCGGAGCCGGTGTAGGTGGGCACGCTGAACGGGATCACCCGGATCTCCACACCGGGCCGTTCGGAATTCTCCAACAGGCTCCGCAACTGGTCGCGCAGTACTTCCGGACCGCCGAACTGCATGCGCAGCGCGGACTCGTGCAGGAATGCGCTGTACGGCTTCGGGTGGTCGACGAAGATCTGCTGGCGCCGAATCCGGAATGCCTTCCGGACGTCGGCCTCCTGCCGGTACTGCGGGGGGAGCCGCTCGAACACCGCGGCGGCGTACTCCGGGGTCTGCAGCAGTCCGGGGATGAAGGTGCTGTTCAGGATGGAGAGGGAGGACGCGTGGTGCTCCATCTCCGCGATGTCGATGATCGCGTTCGGCAGCCGGCCGCGGTAGCCGTCCCACCAGTACTTGCGCCGGTCCTGAGTCATCGTCAGCAGCGCGTCCAGGTAGGGGCCGTCCGCGCAGCCGCAGGTGAGTGCCCAGATCCGGAGCCGCTCGGCGCTGATGCCCGACTTCCCGTTCTCCATCTGGGAGATCTTGGGCAGGTCGGTGCCGATGGTGGCGGCCAGGCTCTTGGGCGTGACGCCCACGAGCTCGCGCATCCTGCGCAACTCGATCCCGAGGCGCTGCTGGCGCACGGTCGGCGACAAGCGGGGTGGCATGACTCTCTTCTCCGGGTCGCGGCTGGCGTCGATGCTTCCGGTGAAGTGTGCCGCGCGTGCCGGGCCCTAGCTACCGAAATGGGGGATACCCCACGATGGAGTGAACGTCCTTCCGCTCGGTAGCAACTCTGGCACCTTGACCCTATGGTCATCCGTGTCACTCGCTGACTTGTTGCCGCCTAAACAGTCGTCAAACAGTCGTCAATCGGCCGTAATGACACATCAGATGCATGGTCGCGGCGCCCGAAATCATCGACCGGAGACAGCCATGCCCCTCCCCTCTGTACTCGGCCTTCCCCATCGGCCCCACCGGCCCCACCCGTCCCGGCGCATTTCCGCATCCCGGTGAATGCGGTTCTCGTCGCCGGATTGTCGGCGCTCCTGCTCGCCGTCCTGTTCGTCGGCTGGCTGGTCTGGCTGGTGAACGTCAGGCCCTCCGAACTCCGCGCGGTGAAGCGCGAGTTGGCGGCCGGCCATGCCGCCGCGGGGGACCGGAAGTAGCCGCCGCGGCCGGCCGGGGCGCGGCTCAGCCCCGGGAGAGCCGTTCCGTCAGCCGGGACTCGGCCGCCGGCCACTCGTCGGCGAGCATCGAGAAGTAGACGCTGTCCCGCCAGGTGCCGTCGGGGCGCAGCCGGTGGCGGCGCAGCGTCCCCTCGTACTGGGCGCCGAGGCGCAGGACCGCGGCGCGGGAGCGCTCGTTGCGGGCGTCGGTCTTCCAGAAGACCCGGCCCATGCCGAGGTCCTCGAAGGCGTGGCGCAGGAGCAGCAGCTTGGCCTCGGTGTTGACCGCCGTGCGCCAGACCGAGCGGGCGTACCAGGTGCCGCCGATCTCCACGGACTCGTCCGGCGCGCTGTGGTCGTGGTAGCCGGTGACGCCGACGGCCCGGCCGCTCGCGAGGTCGACGGCGGCGAAGTTCACCGACTCGCCCGCGGCCGCTTCCGCGATCCGGGTGTCGAGGATCGCGCCGAGCTCCTCCTGCGAGCCGGGCAGCGGCGACATGGTCCAGCGCCAGACGTCGGGGTCGGGGCCGATGGCGGTCCAGAGGTCGGCGAGGTGGCGGCGCTCCAGCGGCTCCAGGCGGATGTGGCGGCCGGTGAGGGTGACGGGTGCGGGCTGCTTCGCGGTCATGATCCGAACGTAGCCCGATTGTGCACTAGAGGCAATAGATGTTTGAACTAGTGCAAAAGGCCCCGATGCGAAAGGCCCGGTGCGAAAGCCCCGATGCGAAAGGCCCGGCGCGAAAGACCCGAAGCGAAAGAGCCGGCGCGGAGGGTCCAGCACGGAGGATCCGGGACGACGAAGGGCCCCGCAGGACGGTGCGTCCTGCGGGGCCCTCGGTGAAGAGCGGGTTCCGGCTCAGATGAACGAGTTGATCTGGATCGTCTCGTCGCGGCCCGGGCCGACGCCGATGGCGGAGATCGGCGCGCCCGACATCTCCTCCAGCGCCTTCACGTACGCCTGGGCGTTCTTCGGCAGATCGGCGAAGGACTTCGCCTTGCTGATGTCCTCGGTCCAGCCCGGCAGCGTCTCGTAGATCGGCTTGGCGTGGTGGAAGTCCGACTGGTTGTAGGGGAGCTCCTCGACCCGCTTGCCGTCGATCTCGTACGCGACGCAGACCGGGATCTGCTCCCAGCCGGTCAGCACGTCCAGCTTGGTGAGGAAGAAGTCGGTGAGGCCGTTGACCCGGGTCGCGTAGCGCGCGATCACGGCGTCGAACCAGCCGCAGCGGCGGTCGCGGCCGGTGGTGACACCGCGCTCGCCGCCGATCCGGCGCAGCGCCTCGCCGTCCGCGTCGAGCAGCTCGGTCGGGAACGGGCCGGAGCCGACGCGGGTGGTGTAGGCCTTGAGGATGCCGATGACCCGGTCGATCTTGGTCGGGCCGATGCCGGCGCCGGTGCAGGCGCCGCCCGCGGTCGGGTTCGACGAGGTCACGAAGGGGTACGTGCCGTGGTCGACGTCGAGCAGGGTGCCCTGGCCGCCCTCCAGCAGGACGACCTTGTCCGCCTTCAGCGCCTCGTCCAGGACGAGGGTGGTGTCGGAGAGGAAGGGCTTGATCTTCTCCGCGTAGCCCAGGTACTCCTCGACCACCAGGTCGGCCGGGATGGTGCGGCGGTTGTACAGCTTGACCAGGATCTGGTTCTTGTCGTGCAGCGCCGCCTCGATCTTCTGGCGCAGGATCGACTCGTCGAACAGGTCCTGGACCCGGATGCCGACGCGGTTGATCTTGTCCGCGTAGGTCGGGCCGATGCCGCGGCCGGTGGTGCCGATCCGGCGCTTGCCGAGGAAGCGCTCGGTGACCTTGTCCAGGGTGCGGTGGTACGGCGTGATCAGGTGGGCGTTGCCCGAGATCAGCAGCTTGGAGGTGTCGATGCCGCGCTCGTTCAGGCCGGCCAGCTCGGAGAGCAGCACGGCCGGGTCGATCACGACGCCGTTGCCGATCACCGGCGTCACGTTCGGGCTGAGGATTCCGGAAGGGAGCAGGTGCAGGGCGTACTTCTGGTCGCCGATGACCACCGTGTGACCGGCGTTGTTGCCGCCCTGGTAGCGGACCACGTAGTCCACGGAGCCACCGAGGAGGTCGGTGGCCTTCCCCTTGCCCTCGTCTCCCCACTGAGCGCCAACGAGCACGAGTGCCGGCACAGGCGTACACCCCTTCCGGTTGGGGCATCCTGCGTAGGCCGCAGTCTGCCCCGAGATAGACGAAGCCCCTGGCGCAATGGCGCAAGGGGCTCTTGCACCGAGAGATTACCTGAGGAAGGACCGGTCGTGTCGTCCCTGTCCACGCCTGCTACCGGCGGCCCGGAGCCGCTCCTGCTGCTCCTCGACCCGGTGGCCCGGCAGACCGACGGCGAGTCGGTGCGGATCGCGAAGGACGTGCTCTGCGGGGGCGCGGACGTGAAGGTGGCCTTTCCGGAGAGTCCTTCCGAGCTCGACCGGGTGCTTTCGCACCGGGGCCGGAGGCGACCGGTGGTGATCGGTTCCGACCTCGCGCTGCAGCGGGTGCTCCAGGCCCTGCATCGCCAGCGTGAGCTGGGCACGGAACCGGTGGGGATGGTTCCGGTCGGCCGCTCGCAGGAGCTGGCGGCGGCCCGCGCGCTCGGCGTGCCGGGGGAGCCGGTGCGGGCCGCGCGGGCGGTGCTGTCGGGCGCGCCGCGCCGGCTGGACCTGCTGGTGGACGACGGTGGCGGGGTGGCGCTGGGCGGGGTGCGGATCACCGGCGGGGGTGCGCGGCGCATGGTGGGCCGTTCGGGTGGCTGGCGTTCGCTATGGGCGAAACTGGCTGCGGCCGAGCAGGCGAACGCACTCACTCCGGACGGCGCCGACCACAGCTCCCGGGTCCGGGTCGAGGCCGACGGCCGACTGCTCGCGGACGTCCACCGGCCGGTCCGGCTGGTCCAGGTCACGCTGCCGTCCGGCGCCTCGGACGGGACGGGCGAGATGGAGGTGGTGGTCGCCGCCTCCGGCGCCCTGGTGCGCGCCCGGGCGGCGAGCGTGTCGGTGGTCGGGCGGGGCTTCGACTACGAGGCCGACGGCCGCCCGGTCGGTCCGGTCCGGGCGCGGACCTGGACGGTGCACCCGGGAGCCTGGGGCCTGCTGCTGCCGGCCGCCTGACCGACTGCCTGAACGCCCGCCCGACCGCGCCCGACCGCCCGACCGACCGGTGGGCGACCGGCGGGCGACGGGTGGGGGAACGCCGGGTGAGCAGGCTCACGTTCGTCCGTGCCCGGACCCCCGCCGCCGCGCACCCGGAACTCCCCAACAGGCGCGAACCACAAGGCCAAGCGCCGCCCGCCGGAATTCCCCCCACCCGAAATCCCCGGCCGGTAAGGGGTTTTGTCTACGCGCATCAACTCGCGATCGCCGGACAAACCCGCAGTCCCGGGGTCCGACAGCCCGGGTCAACTGCCCTAGACTCGAAGGCGTGCCACGTGGTGACGGAAGACTCAACCACGATCTTCTTCCCGGTGAGAAAGGCCCCCAGGACGCTTGTGGCGTCTTCGGTGTCTGGGCTCCCGGCGAGGAGGTCGCCAAGCTCACGTTCTTCGGCCTTTACGCCCTGCAGCACCGCGGTCAGGAATCCGCGGGCATCGCAGTGAGCAACGGCTCCCAGATTCTCGTCTTCAAGGACATGGGCCTCGTTTCCCAGGTCTTCGACGAGGCCTCGCTGGGGTCGTTGCACGGGCATATCGCCGTCGGACACGCCCGCTACTCGACCACCGGTTCCTCGGTCTGGGAGAACGCCCAGCCGACCTTCCGGGCGACCGTTCACGGTTCGCTGGCCCTCGGGCACAACGGAAACCTGGTGAACACCGCCGAACTGGCGGCCATGGTCGCCGAACTCCCCGGCGAGGAGCACGTCTCGCGCTCCGGCCGGAGCGCCGCGACCAATGACACCGACCTGGTGACGGCGCTGCTCGCCGGCCACCCGGACCTCTCCATCGAGGAGACGGCCAAGGTCGTGCTGCCCCAGGTCAAGGGCGCGTTCTCGCTCGTCTTCATGGACGAGCACACCCTCTACGCCGCCCGTGACCCGCAGGGCATCCGCCCGCTGGTGCTCGGCCGGCTGGAGCGCGGCTGGGTGGTCGCCTCCGAGACGGCGGCGCTGGACATCTGCGGCGCCTCCTTCATCCGCGAGGTCGAGCCCGGCGAGCTCATCGCCATCGACGAGAACGGGATGCGCAGCTCCCGGTTCGCCGAGGCCAAGCCCAAGGGCTGCGTCTTCGAGTACGTCTACCTGGCCCGCCCCGACACCTCCATCGCCGGCCGCAACGTGCACCTCTCCCGCGTGGAGATGGGCCGCCGGCTGGCCAAGGAGGCGCCCGTCGAGGCCGACCTGGTGATAGCGACGCCCGAGTCCGGCACCCCCGCCGCGATCGGCTACGCCGAGGCCAGTGGCATCCCGTACGGCTCCGGCCTGGTGAAGAACGCCTACGTGGGCCGCACCTTCATCCAGCCCAGCCAGACGATCCGCCAGCTCGGCATCCGGCTCAAGCTCAACCCGCTGCGCGAGGTCATCGCGGGCAAGCGCCTGGTGGTCGTGGACGACTCGATCGTGCGCGGCAACACCCAGCGGGCCCTGGTGAAGATGCTCCGCGAGGCCGGCGCCGCCGAGGTCCACATCCGGATCTCCTCGCCGCCGGTGAAGTGGCCCTGCTTCTTCGGCATCGACTTCGCCACCCGCGCGGAGCTGATCGCCAACGGCATGACCATCGAGGAGATCGGCCGCACCCTCGGTGCGGACTCGCTCTCCTACATCTCGATCGACGGCATGATCGAGGCCACCGCGCAGCCGAAGGACCGGCTCTGCCGGGCCTGCTTCGACGGCGAGTACCCGATGGAGCTGCCGGATCCGGCGCTGCTCGGCAAGCTCCTGCTGGAGGCCGAGATCAAGGGCGGCCAGCAGCCGCCGGCCGTCCGCGGCAAGCCGACCAGCGGCAGCGACCTGGACGGCGTCCAGTCGCTGCTCGGCGGGGCGGGCGCGGCCGACGCGCTGCGCCGGCCGTAACGAACCGACGGTGGGGTCCCGTGAACCGGGGCCCCACCGCTGTTCCACCCCCTGCTGTTCCGTAGAACCACCCCCACCTGACCCGAAAGGGCCGCACGCAGTGACCAGCAACCAGAACGGTGCCACCTACGCCGCCGCCGGTGTCGACATCGAGGCGGGCGACCGCGCCGTCGAGCTCATGAAGCAGTGGGTGAAGAAGGCCAACCGCCCCGAGGTGGTCGGCGGTCTCGGCGGTTTCGCCGGCCTCTTCGACGCGTCCGCCTTCAAGAACTACGAGCGGCCGCTGCTGGCCTCGGCCACCGACGGCGTGGGGACCAAGGTGGCCATCGCCGCCGCCATGGACAAGCACGACACCATCGGCCACGACCTGGTCGGCATGGTCGTCGACGACCTGGTGGTGTGCGGCGCCGAGCCGCTGTTCATGACCGACTACATCTGCGTCGGCAAGGTCGTCCCGGAGCGGGTCGCCGCGATCGTCAAGGGCATCGCCGAGGGCTGCGCGCTGGCCGGCTGCGCCCTGGTCGGCGGCGAGACCGCCGAGCACCCGGGCCTGCTGGGCCCGGACGAGTACGACGTCGCGGGTGCCGGCACCGGTGTGGTGGAGGCCGACGCGCTGCTCGGCGCGGACCGGGTCCGGGCCGGCGACGTGGTGATCGCGATGGCCGCCTCCGGCCTGCACTCCAACGGCTACTCGCTGGTCCGCCACGTGCTGCTGAACGAGGCCGGCTGGAAGCTGGACCGCAAGGTCGAGGAGTTCGGCCGCACCCTCGGCGAGGAGCTGCTGGAGCCGACCCGGATCTACTCGCTGGACTGCCTGGCGCTCACCCGCGCCACCGAGGTGCACGCCTTCTCGCACGTCACCGGCGGCGGCCTGGCGGCCAACCTGGCCCGGGTCGTCCCGGACGGCCTGCACGCCCGCCTGGACCGCGGCACCTGGACCCCGCTGCCGGTCTTCCAGACCGTCGCCGAGGTCGGCAAGGTGGCCACCCTGGAGATCGAGAAGACGCTGAACATGGGCGTCGGCATGGTCGCGGTCGTCCCGCCGCACTCGGTGGACGTCGTGCTGTCGATCCTGGAGGACCGCGGCGTGGAGGCCTGGCTGCTCGGCGACATCGTCGAGCGCGGCGACGGGCACGAGGGCGGCGCGGCCCTCTACAACGCCTACGAGGGCTTCCGGGCGAGCTGACCCCGGCGTGACGACGAGAGGGCCTCTCCGGAGCACCGGAGGGGCCCTCTCGCGTGCGGTGGAGGAGGTCGGCGGACCGTGCGGAACCGGTCGGCGCACCGTACGGGGGAACGCCGGGCGGGGCGGTCCGGCACGAGGGAACGCCGAAGACCGGTCCGGCGCCCTGGCGGGTGCCCGAACCGGTCGGCGGGACTGCTGTGGCTACGAGCGGCGGGAGGCCTGGGACGCCCCGGTGCCTGGCCCGTTGTCGTCCTCGTCGTCGAGGTCGGCGTAGCGGGCTGCGTACTCCGCGTACGGGTCGTCCTCCTCCTCCTCCTCGATCGGCTCCGGCTCGATCGAGGCGGTGGACGGAGATACGCCCAGCTCGTTGGACAGACGGTTAGCGTCGAACCCGCCGCTGTTGTACTTCAGCTCGCGGGCGACCTTCGTCTGCTTGGCCTTGGCCCGGCCGCGCCCCATGGGTCGACCCCCTCAACGATGGGGCTCACGGCCCCGAGTCTGACACGTGTTCATGATCAGGACCGGCCTGCCCGAATGGGAGGACCGTCCCTTGGAGCATTAACGGTACCTGTTTCCGCCGCTGGACGGTACGTCGTCGGTGTGACGTGGCGCGCACCGACCGCACCCGCGACCAGGTCTTCCCAGGTCAAGGGAGGTTTTGCGGCGTTTTGCGCGCTGTCCAGAGGTGTCTGAGGTCCGTCGTTCCAGGACTGATTATCCCCCCTAGGGGGGCCTCGGATCACCCGTTCGGCGGGAGAAGTGAGAATCCGGTTCCACATCGTGATGCGCGGGGGACCGTCCCCACGGCCCCCCGCGCATCACCGGGTCGGTTGTCGACCCGTCAGGCGCGGCGGGCGCCGGGCAGCAGCACCGTGCGCAGGGCGCTGATCTCGCGCATCCGCTTCTCGGCCAGGCGGTCGGCGGCGACCGCGGGCGGGATGCCGTCGGCCGTCGCCCGGGTGAAGATCTCCAGGGTGGTGTCGAAGATCTTCGTGGCCTTGTTCTTGGCCCGCTCGAAGTTGAAGCCGTCGATCTCGTCGGCGACCTGGATGACGCCGCCGGAGTTCACCAGGTAGTCCGGCGCGTAGAGGATGCCGCGGTCGGCCAGGTCCTTCTCGACGCCCGGGTGGGCCAGCTGGTTGTTGGCCGCGCCGCAGACGACGGAGGTGCCGAACTCGCCCAGCGCGGCGACCGTGGCGTCGGTCAGCGCGCCGCCGAGGGCGCAGGGGGCGTAGACGTCCAGCTTGGCCTGGAGCAGGGCGGTGGTGTCGGCGACGACCTCCACCTCCGGGTGGGCGGCGCGCACCCGGTTGACCGCGGCCTCGAAGGGGTCGGTGACGACGACCGTGGCGCCGTCCGCGACCAGGTGGCCGACCAGGTAGTGGCCGACCTTGCCGACGCCCGCGACGCCGACCCGCTTGCCGCGCAGGGTCGGCTGGCCCCAGCGGGCCTGGGCGCTGGCGCGCATGCCCTGGAAGACGCCGAAGGCGGTCAGGATGGACGAGTCGCCGGCGCCGCCGTGCTCGGGCGAGCGGCCGGTCACGAACTCGGTCTCGCGGGCGATGACGTCCATGTCCTGGACGTAGGTGCCCACGTCGCAGGCGGTGATGTAGCGGCCGCGCAGGGACTCGACGAAGCGGCCGTAGGCCCGGAGCATCGCCTCGTTCTTGTCCTTGTTCGGGTCGCCGATGATGACGGCCTTGCCGCCACCGAGGTCCAGGCCGGCCAGCGCGTTCTTGTAGGACATTCCGCGGGACAGGTTCAGTGCGTCCTCCAGCGCCGCCTCCTCGGAGGCGTACGGGAAGAAGCGGGTGCCGCCGAGGGCCGGGCCCAGGGCGGTCGAGTGGATGGCGATGATCGCCTTCAGGCCCGAGCTGCGGTCGTGGCAGAGGACGACCTGCTCGTGACCGTCGCCGGGGGCGCCGTCCTGTTCGGTACGGAAGATCCTGCTGAGCACGCCGGGTGCGGAGTGCGTGGCGGGGGTCTGTACGTCGGTCACTGTGGTGACTCCAGTATCGAAGGCCCGCTGCTGTGGTGCGGGCGTCTGAGGCGAAGCGTAGCCGCGCCCGTGCCGCCGATCGGCCGTCTTGTCCGAGCTGGGGCCGGTCGTCCGAGGAGTGAGACGGGAAGGGGGACGGGGTGCGGGCGCGAACGGTTCGGGGGCGCGCCCTCCCGGGGCCGGGCGGTGCGTGCGACCATGCAGGACGTGACCGTCGTACGTACTTCCGTACAACCGCCCTACGCCGCCCACCTGCGGGTCTACGAGCCGCTGGCCGCCTATCCGGAGCCCGAGCGGGCGCACTGGCAGGCCTGTGCGGCGGAGCGCGGTCCGGACGCCGCCGAGCCGTCGCAGCCGGTGGCGGCGGCGGTGCTGGAGGAGCAGCGGGAGGCGCTCGCCGGGCTGGCCGCCCGCACGCCCCGGGCGCTGCCCGAGCGGGAGAGCGGGCGGGCGTACCTGCGGGTGGTGGACGGCGTACTGTACGTCTGCCCGTGGGCGACCCGACTGCGCAGCTGGGAGGCGCTGGAGGAGCTGCGGGCCGGGGCGCCGGTGGCGCTGCTGGACACCGCGCTGCCGCCGGTGGCCCGGGCGGCCGCCGAGGCGGACCGGGAGCGCTGGCGGGCCGAGCACCCGGACGCCCGGCCGTGGATCCTGACCAGCCGGTGGGAGGTGCCGGTGCGCTGGTTCCTGCCCTTCGGGGACGAGGACCGCTGCTTCGTGCCGGGCGGGGACGGACCCGCGGACGGACCCGCGGACGGACCGGGAGGGGAAGCGGAGGAGGGGCCCGGGGGCCGGCCGGCGGCGCTGTTCTACCTGGTGCCGATGGCGCAGGCGCGCCGGCGGGTGGCGCGGGCCTTCCGGGCGCTGCGCGAGGCGGTGCCGGACGGGGAGCTGGTGCAGGGGGCGGAGCGGGTCGGGCGCTGGCTGGAGGAGTTCCATCCGCGCTCGCTGGTGGAACTGGACTACGGGGGCCTGGTGCATCTGCTGGGCCCGGAGCGGTTGCTGGCGGACCGTTCGGCGGGGGAACTGGAGGAGGGGCTGCGGGCGCTGCGGGCGGGGGACACCGCCGAGGCGCTGCGCGTGTACGGGGAGCTGACGGTGCGGTGGCGCCGGGTGCTGGCGCTGCGGCACGCGAACTGATGTCCGACCGCGCGTGTATGACTGTAAGAGTCCTAAGCACTGCACGTCCGATGACCAAGGTCCTGGTTCGGGTCAATAGCTGCCGAACGTGACACTACTCACCGTTGACGCGAACTTACCCCTATGTGCAAAAATGGGACAACCAGCCCAACTTCACGTGAGCGTGCCCACTTTTGGGTGGTTCTG
The DNA here is from genome assembly GCF_042885555.1 of Kitasatospora sp. NPDC058048. Lineage (NCBI taxonomy): Bacteria > Bacillati > Actinomycetota > Actinomycetes > Kitasatosporales > Streptomycetaceae > Kitasatospora > Kitasatospora sp. NPDC058048. The sequence continues at coordinate 49,096 of NZ_JBHVRT010000034.1, forward strand.
GAGTCGATGCGTGCTTTGCGGGGAAACGGAGGGTCTGGTCCCTTCGTAACCGGATGTCATGGCTGCGTGACTGTCCGTTATGGGGTGGTCCATCGCCATCCGTCGGCCTTGAACCCGTGAGGGGTCAATTTTGGCGGTTTGGTCGATAGGGCTGGACGGATGGTGTAGTTGTAGACACCAGGACAAGCCGTTCGTCCTATAACCGACTCGGCCCGTCTATGCCATTTCGGGCATCGCGGGCCAAGGTGCAGAATTTGAAGGATAGAACCGCCCTGGTTCGGTTCTCCCGAGGAGGCCGCTCATGACCGCTCGTACCCCTGATGCTGAGCCGCTGCTGACGCCGGCAGAGGTTGCCACCATGTTCCGCGTGGACCCGAAGACGGTCACTCGCTGGGCAAAGGCGGGCAAGCTGACGTCGATTCGCACGCTCGGCGGTCACCGCCGTTACCGTGAGGCGGAGGTGCGCGCTCTGCTTGCTGGGATTCCCGCCCAGCGCACTGAGGCCTGATAGGCCGAAGGCTCTTTAAAGGGGCCGCTTACCGGACTCCGCCGGGTCCGGTAAGCGGCCCCTTTGTCGTGCCCGCCCGAGGGTGTTCCGTGCCGGGCGAGTGGTCGGAATGTTGAACTCCGGATAACGATTTGATGCGCGTGGGGCGGGGGGGATTTACAGTGAATAGCTGTACAATTTTACATATTAAATTAACGCAGTTCCCGGAAGGGTGGCGCGGGGCCGATTCCTGGGGAGGTTCCGTGACGACCGTCACACGGTCCGTCACTTGTGGTCTAGACCTGGCCGGGGTAGTGGGCCGAACGGTCAAAAGCGAGAGGCCCGGAACCTGACGGTTCCGGGCCTCTCGCACTGCGGCGATCCCGACGGGACTTGAACCCGCGACCTCCACCTTGACAGGGTGGCGAGCTAACCAACTGCTCCACGGGACCAGAGTGTTTCCTGATCTCGTTCACTCGCTTGCCGCGCTGCGAACAAGACAGACTGTAGCCCATGGTGGGCCCCCAGGTCGAACTGGCTCCTGAAGGCCCACCGCAGCTCACACGGCCACCCGGGTCAGAGCGTCGCCCGCGCCGCCGCCATCGCCTTCGTGATCCGCTTCTCCGACACCGGGCTCGGGGTGCCCAGCGACTGGGCGAAGAAACTGACCCGCAGCTCCTCGATCATCCAGCGGATCGCCCGCACCTCCGCGGACGGCTGGTGCCCGGCCGGCACCGCCGCCAGCAGCTCCCCGTACTCCTGCTGCACCTGCTGCACCTTCAGCAGCTGCTGGGCGTCCCGCTGCGGATGGTTGGGCAGCGCCTCCAGGCGGCGGTCCACCGCCAGCAGGTAGCGCTTGAGGTCCGGCAGCCGCTGCCAGCCGGTGGCCGTCACGAAGCCCGGGTGCACCAGCGAGGCCAGGTGCAGCCGGACGTCGTTCACCGCGTTCAGCAGCACCGGGCTGCTCACCGACTTCAGCCGGGTCGAGGCCTTGTGGAAGGCGATCAGCGCGGTGGCCGTCTTCAGCGTGGTGTCCGCGGACAGGTCGTACAGGTCCGTGCGCACCTTGTCGTGCAGCTTGCCGAAGGCCGCCTCGTCCCAGGCCGGCCCGCCGGCCAGGGCCATCAGCCGGTCCGTCGCGGCGGCCACGACGTCCTCGAACAGGGCGCCGATCGAGCCGTGCGGGCTGTGCGAGAGCGCCAGCTTCGCCTGGTTGCCCAGCCGGCCCTGGATGGACTTGGCCGGGGAGGTGGTGGTCAGCATCAGCAGCCGCCGCGTCCCCTCCCACATCGACCGGGCCTGCGCTTCCGGGGTGTCGAACAGCTTGACGCCGACCGACGGGCCCTCGTCCACCAGGGCCGGGTAGGCGCGCATCGAGTGGCCGCGCGAACGCTGCTCGAAGGTGCGCTGGAGCACCGGCAGCGAGGCAGGCCAGGCGGTCAGCCCGCTCTGCTCGATGCCCTGGCCGGACGCGGCCGAGGAGAGCGTCTCCTTGAGCTTGGGCTTGAGCCGGAGCCGCAGCTCCTCCAGGTCCTTGGACTCGGCGAGCTTCTTGCGGCCGTCCACCACCCGGAAGGTCACCTTGAGGTGATCGGGCACCCGGTCGTCGTCCCAGGCCTCCGGGGGCACGGTGACCGCCGTCAGGCGCTTCAGGGCGTGCTCCAGGGCCGGGAGCAGGGGCTCCTGGCGGTCCTTCACCGCGCGCAGCGCCGCCCGGGCGAAGTCCGGCGCCGGAACGAAGTTTCGCCGGATCGCCTTCGGCAGCGACTTGATGTACGCGGTGACCAGCTCCTCCCGCAGACCGGGGATCTGCCAGTCGAAGCCCTCCGCGGTGACCTGGTTCAGCACCGGCAGCGGGATGTGCACGGTCACGCCGTCCGCGTCGCTGCCCGGCTCGAACTGGTAGGTCAGCTTGAAGCGGAGCTTGCCCTGCTGCCAGTGGTCCGGGTAGTCGGCCTCGGTGACGCCGTCCGCGGCGTCGTTGATCAGCATCGACTTCTCGAAGTTCAGCAGGTCCGGCTGCTCGTGCCGGGCCTTCTTCCACCAGGAGTCGAAGTGCCGGGTGGAGACGATCTCGTCGGGCAACCGGGCGTCGTAGAAGTCGAACAGGGTCTGGTCGTCCACCAGGATGTCCCGGCGGCGGGCCCGGTTCTCCAGCTCCTCGACCTCGCCGAGCAGCTTGCGGTTCTCCGCGAAGAACCGGTGGTGGGTCTCCCAGTCGCCCTCGACCAGCGCGTTGCGGATGAACAGCTCGCGACAGAGCTCCGGGTCGATCCTCCCGTAGTTGACCTTGCGCTGGGCGACGACCGGCATCCCGTAGAGGGTCACCTTCTCGTACGCCATGACGGCGCCGGCCTTCTTCTCCCAGTGCGGCTCGCTGTAACTCCGCTTGATCAGGTGGCCGGCCAGCGGCTCGACCCACTCCGGCTCGATCTTCGCGTTGATCCGCGCCCAGAGCCGGGAGGTCTCCACCAGCTCCGCCGACATCACCCAGCGCGGCGGCTTCTTGAACAGGCCGGAGCCCGGGAACACCGCGAAGCGGGCGCCGCGCGCACCGCCGTACTCGCGCTTCTCCACGTCGAACAGACCGATGTGGGAGAGCAGGCCGGCCAGCAGCGACTGGTGGATCCGGTCGGCGTCCGGCTCGGCGTCCTCGTGCGGCTCCTCGATCGTGACGCCCAACTGCTTGGCGACGGTGCGCAGCTGGACGTAGATGTCCTGCCACTCCCGTATCCGCAGGTAGTTGAGGAACTCCGACTTGCACATCCGGCGGAACGCCGAGGAGGAGAGCTCCCGCTGCTGCTCCCGGACGTAGCGCCACATCGCCAGGTAGGAGAGGAAGTCGGAGGTCTCCGAGTTGAACCGCTTGTGCCGCTCGTCGGCGGCCTGGCGCTTCTCGGCCGGGCGCTCGCGCGGGTCCTGGATGGAGAGCGCGGCGGCGATCACCATGACGTCGCGGACGCAGCCGTTGCGGTCCGCCTCCAGCACCATGCGGGCCATCCGCGGGTCCACCGGGAGCTGGGCGAGCTTGCGGCCCAGCTGGGTCAGGCGCTTGCGCGGATCCTTCTCCTCCGGGTCGAGCGCGCCCAGCTCGTGCAGCAGGGCGACGCCGTCCTTGATGTTGCGCGAGTCCGGCGGGTCCAGGAACGGGAAGGCGGCGATGTCGCCGAGGCCGGCCGCCGTCATCTGGAGGATCACCGAGGCCAGGTTGGTGCGCAGGATCTCGGCGTCGGTGAACTCGGGGCGGGAGAGGAAGTCCTCCTCCGAGTAGAGCCGGATGCAGATGCCGTCCGAGGTACGGCCGCAGCGGCCCTTGCGCTGGTTGGCGCTGGCCTGGCTGATCGCCTCGATCGGCAGCCGCTGCACCTTGGTGCGGTGGCTGTAGCGGGAGATCCGGGCGCTGCCCGGGTCGATCACGTACTTGATGCCGGGGACGGTCAGCGAGGTCTCGGCCACGTTGGTGGCCAGCACGATCCGGCGGCTGCGGGAGCGCTGGAAGACCTTGTGCTGCTCGGCCGAGCTGAGCCGCGCGTACAGCGGCAGGATCTCGGTGTTCTTCAGCTTCAGCTTCCCGAGGGCGTCCGCGGTGTCGCGGATCTCGCGCTCGCCGGAGAGGAAGACCAGGATGTCGCCGGGGCCCTCGGCCTGGAGCTCCTCGGCGGCCTCGCAGATCGCCTGGACCTGGTCCCGGTCGCGGTCCGCCTCGTCCGCCTCGTCGTCGGCCTCGTCGACGATCGGCCGGTAGCGGACCTCGACCGGGTAGGTGCGGCCGGAGACCTCGATGATCGGGGCGTCGCCGAAGTGCCGGGCGAAGCGCTCCGGGTCGATGGTCGCGGAGGTGATCACGACCTTGAGGTCCGGGCGGCGGGGGAGCAGCTGCTTGACGTAGCCGAGGATGAAGTCGATGTTGAGGCTGCGCTCGTGCGCCTCGTCGATGATCAGGGTGTCGTACTGGTGCAGGTCGCGGTCGGTCTGGATCTCCGCGAGCAGGATGCCGTCCGTCATCAGCTTGACCAGGGTGTCCTGGCCGACCTGGTCGGTGAACCGGACCTTCCAGCCGACCGCCTCGCCGAGCGGGCTGTCCAGCTCCTCCGCGACCCGCTCGGCCACCGTGCGGGCGGCGATCCGGCGCGGCTGGGTATGGCCGACCAGGCCGCGCACGCCACGGCCGAGCTCCAGGCAGATCTTCGGGATCTGGGTGGTCTTGCCGGAGCCGGTCTCGCCCGCGACGATCACCACCTGGTGGTCCCGGATCGCCGCCAGGATCTCGTCCTTCTTCTGGCTGACCGGGAGCTCGGCGGGATAGCCGATCCTCGGGACGGCGCGCCGGCGCCGCTCGACGACCGCCTCGGCGCGGTCGATCTCGGCGGCGATCTCGGCGGCGACCTTCTGCCGGGCCTCGGGCTTGCGGACCCGACGGGCCCCCTCCAGCCGGCGCCCGATCCGCACCTGGTCGCGCAGGGTCAGCTCGGGCAGACGGGCGGCCAGCCCGCCGATTCCGGGGCCCTCGGCGGGTACGGTGGCGGACTGGACTGCGGGAGAACTCACTGCGGGCATCCCTCTAGGTTCGCAAGGAGGCACGGCGGAGCGCACCTCGGTTTTCGAGCCCCTCCAGTGTCACAGCCGTCGGCGGCGAATCGCGAACGGCGGGCAACGGTCCGAGGCCGTCCCGGGCTCCGGGAGGTTGAGGAGGTGCTCATGGGAGCCCACAAGACCGCCCGGGACGAGGAGTTCCGGACGTTCGTCGGCAGCGCGTGGTCACGGCTGCTCAGGACGGCGTTCCTGCTCGCGGGGGACCGGCACGGCGCCGAGGACCTGGTCCAGCAGGCGCTGGAGCGGGCGTACGCGGCATGGAACCGGGTGCGTGCCGCGGACGACCCGTACGCCTATGTGCGCCGGATCGTGATCAACGAGCACGCCAGACGGTTCCGGCGGCGGCTGGTCGAGTACCCGGTCACCGAATTCCCGGACCGGCCCGCACCGGCCGGCGCCGACCCGGACGACCGGGCCGTGCTGCTCGCCGCACTCGGCACCCTGCCGCCGCGCCAGCGCCAGGCCGTGGTGCTGCGGTACTGGGAGGACCTCAGCGAGACCCAGACCGCGGTGGCCATGGGCTGCTCGGTCGGCACGGTCAAGAGCCAGGCGGCCAGAGGCCTGGCCAAGCTCCGCGGGGCCTCCTCACTCATCGGACTGACCAGCATCGGAGGGGCAAGATGAGCAACGAGTTCCTGCCCGGGAACACGGCGACCGGAGACGAGACGGCGGCCGTGCGGGCCCTGGGCGAACTGGCCGGGAGTGTCGAGACCGGGACGGTCCCGTACGACCGGTTGGTCGCCGGCGGCCGGCGGCGACTGCGGCACCGGCGGCTGCTGACCGCCGGGGTGGCGGCGGTACTGGTCGCCGGCATCGCCGGGGGCACGGCGGTGCTCGGCGAGCGCGGCCGGCAGGCCGTCTCGACCGTGGTGGCGGCCTCGGCCGGGGCCTCGGCCACCGCGGTGAGCACCACGGGCGCACCCACCGCCCGGGACCCGTTCAACCCCGTCCGGGTCAAGGTCGCCGAAGGCAGCGCGAACGGCCACACCTGGCAGGCCTGGACGGCGCTGTGGCCGGCCGTCCCCGCCAAGGAGGACTTCGCCAAGCAGGCCCGGATGATCCAGGCGGAGCGGCACGCAGCCAACCCGGCGGCGAAGCCGGTCACCCAGAAGGACATCGACGACAACTGGGACACGCGCATCGACAGGGTGAACTACTACTACACCGTGGACGGCAAGCGGCAGGCGGACGACACCCTGCACGCGGTCTCCGCCCCGGGCGGGTTCCCGGGCGTCATCGGCAGCTCGTCGCTCGGCCTCGACGATGGCGCTGGCATCCCGCCGGTGGTGATCGAGGGGGTCCAGGCCGACATCACGAAGGTCGTGGTCGCCTGGAAGAGCGGCGGCACCACCGAGGCGGTGCCGGTCGTGGTCGGGGACTCCCCGTTCCGCTACTACGGCATCCTGGCGAAGCCGGGCACCGACGCGGCGACCGTCACCTACTACACGGCGGACGGCTCGGTGGATCGCGTCAAGGACACCTGGCTCCGGACCTCCTGAGCCGGTGGCCGCGGGTGGCCGCCGGGGTCGGTGGCCGGGGCTGCCGGGGTGATCGGGGCGGTCGGGGCGCCCGTCACGGGTGGAGCGCGGCCTGGTCGGCGTCCGGGAGCCAGTCGCGGGCCGGGTCGTACTCCAGCCACCGGTTGCGGGCCGCCCCGGTGGTGAACGCCCGCAGCAGGTCGTCCAGTCGGGGGTGCGGGTCGGTGTCCGGACCGGTGCGCCAGAGCAGCGACCAGGCGTAGAGCGGGGTCGGCTCCGCCAGCGGGACGGTGCGGACACCCGGGCGCCCGGGCGGCGGGCCGTCGGCGGGGACGAGGGAGAAACACGCCGGGTCGGCGCGGACCTGGTCCACGAAGTGCTCCAGGCCCAGGTTGGTCGAGCCGACCCGGCGGGCGATCCCGAAGCGCTCGGCGAAGCGGGTCAGGAAGTCCAGCCGGTCCACCGCCGCCGGGTAGCGCAGCACACTGTCCCGCAGGTCGTCCGGGCGCAGGACGTCCCGGCCGGCCAGCGGATGGCCGGTGCTCAGCAGGACGTCCACCGGCTCCAGCCGGACCAGCCGGTGCGTCAACTCGCCCCCGCCGCCCGGCAGCCGGTGCACCCGGCCGAACCCGGCGTCCGACTCCCCGCGCAGCACGGCCGCCGCGACGGACGGCAGGTCCCGGCCGGGCACCGGCTCCACCTGCAGCCCCGGCGCCGCGTCCACCGCCTGCGCGAGCGTACGCATCGGGGCGTACAGGTGCCCCCACACGTCGATCCGCAGCGGCCGCGCCGCGCACCCCGCGGCCGCCACCGCCCGCTCCCCCTGCATCAGCGCCCGCCGGGCCGGCTCCAGGAACCGCAGCCCCGCCCCGGTCAGCCCCACCCCGCGCGCGTCCCGGTCCAGCAGCCGCACCCCCAGCACCGCCTCCAGCCGCGCCACCCGCTTCGACAGCCCCTGCTGGCTGATCCCCAACCGCCCGGCCGCCCGCCCGAAGTGCAACTCCTCGGCCGCCACGACGAACGCCCGCACCTGCGCCAGATCCAGATCCACCCGGGCACCTTAGGGCCTGCCCGCGAACTCCCGCGGGGCACCCGCCCTGGCTTCGGCCCCGGCCGCGGCGCGGCCGGGTGGATCGTCGCCGCCCCGCGGCCCGTCGCTCCCGGCCGGACAACCGGTGGTTGTCCGGCCGGGAGGCCGGACAACCGGTGGTTGTCGCCGTCGTCCCGCGGTTGTTGGACCGGCCGGGGCGGCGCGCGGTGGGGTGAGGGGGTGACCGACGGAGGAGTGGGGATGAAGGCGCTGGTGGCGACGGGTCGGGCGGCGGAGCCGGTGCGGTTCGCGGAGGTGGAACAGCCGCGGCCGGGGCCGGGGGAGGCGCTGGTGAAGGTGGAGGCGTTCTCGGTGAACCGGGGCGAGACCTTCCAGCTGGAGGCGCCCCGGGCCGGGTGGCGGCCGGGGAAGGACGTGGCCGGGCTGGTGGTGCAGGCCGCCGCCGACGGGTCGGGCCCGGCCGTCTGCCGCCGGGTGGTCGGGCATCCGCCCGCCGCCGGGTGGGCCGAGTACGTGTGCGTCCCGACCTCCTCCCTCGCCGAACTGCCCGACGGCCTGGACACCGTACGGGCCGCCGCGCTGCCGCTGGCCGGCCTCACCGCGCTGCGGCTGCTCCGGGCGGCGGGGCCGCTGGCCGGACGGCGGGTGCTGCTCACCGGGGCCTCCGGGGGCGTCGGGCACTACGTCACCGAGCTGGCCGCCGCGGCCGGGGCCGAGCTGACCGCCGTCACCGCCTCCCCGGAGCGCGGCCGGCGGCTGGTCGAGCTGGGAGCGGCCGAGGTGGTCCACGAGCCGGGCGAGGCGCGCGGTCCGTACGACCTGGTGCTGGAGTCCACCGGTGGCGCCGCGCTGCCGCTCGCGCTGGCCCGGCTGGCCCGGCGCGGCACCCTGATCTGGTTCGGCCAGGCCTCCCGGACGCCCGTCACCCTCGATTTCTTCGACTTCTTCGCGGGCCCGGAGTCGGCGGTCGTCCGGCACTTCCACTACGCGGACTCGGACGTCCCGGACGGCGCCGACCTGGCCACCCTGGTGCGCCTCACCCGGGAGGGGCGGCTGACCCCGGAGCTCGGCCGGGTCGCGCCCTGGGCGGAGACCGCCGCCGTGCTCACCGACCTGCGCGAGCGCCGGATCCGCGGCAAGGCCGTCCTGACCCTCGCCTGACGCCCGCCCGGCACCCGCCCGACGCCTGCTCCGAATGCGAACGACGTGAACGACGCGAACGACTTCGAAGGGAACCTCCGCCGTGCCCGACCTCTCCTTCCTCGACACCCCCGGCCTGCTGCCCGCCTTCGTCGAGGAGAACCGGCCGCGCGCCCACGGCGCCGGCCTGGACCCGTACGAGTACGCCCGGGTCACCGCCCCGCTGACCTCCCCGCACGACTGGCCGGCCGCCTGCCGGGCGGCCGGCCACCGGCACGCCGGGGCGGCGGAGCGGGCCGCCGCCGAGGGCCGCACGGTCACCGCCGGCGAGCGGTACCGGAGCGCCGCCCGCTGGTACCACTTCGCCGGGCTGCTCCCGCACCCCGACCGGGCGGCCGCGGCCCAGGCCGCCGCGGAGGCCGACGAGGCGATGCGGCGGGCGCTGGCCCTGCTCGACCCGGGGGCGGAGCGGGTCGAGGGCGAGGGCTTCGCGGGCTGGCTGCGCCGCCCGGCGGCCGGCCGGGAGGCCGACGGGAGCGGCGGCCGGGCCCCGGTGGTCCTGGTGGTGCCGGGGATGGACTCGGGCAAGGAGGAGTTCCACGCGGTCGCCGACACCCTGCTCGCCCGGGGTGTCGCGGTGCTCGCCGTCGACGGGCCCGGACAGGGCGTGCTCGCCGCCGGCAGCGCGCCGGAGCCGGAGTACCACCGGGTGGTCGGCCGCGCCCTCGACGCGCTGGCCGGCCGTGCGGGGCTGGACCCGGACCGGACCGCCGTGATCGGCCTCAGCCTGGGCGGCCACTACGCGGCGGTGGCCGCCGCCCGCGAGCCGCGGCTGCGCGCCGCCGCCGTGGTCAGCGGCCCGTACCGGCTGGACTGGGAGGGCCTGGTCCCGTTCGTCACCGCGACCCTGGCGCAGCGCTGCGGCGGGTACCGGGCGGCCCGCGCCTTCGTCGAGCGGATCGACCTGACCGCTCTCGCGCCGGCGATCACCGTCCCGCTGCTGGTGGTCGAGGGCGGCGAGGACCGCATCCCGGGCGTCACCGCCGCCACCGTCCTCGCCGAGCACGCCCCGGACGCCGAACTGCTGCTCGTGCCGCACGGCAACCACCTGCTCGGCACCGCCCTGCCGGACTGGCTCCCCGCCACCGCCGACTGGCTCACCGCCCGGCTGACCGGCTGACCGGCTGACCGGCTCACCGCCCGGCTGACCGAGCCGCCGCCCGGCTCACCACGGCCGACCGGCCGGGCACCCGGTGACCGAGCGAGGCGGCGGCGAACAGCAGGCCGCCGGCCAGGAAGAACGGCTCGTAGCCGAAGGTCACGAACCGGGCCGGCGCGTCCAGCTCGGCACCCGAGCGGCTGCCGACGGCCAGCGCGATCCAGTCCGGCACGGACGGCGCGGCGTGCAGCACCAGCAGCGCGGTGGTGCCCCACAGCGCCGTGCCCAGCAGCCGGGCCGGCACCCGTGCGCCCCACCGCCGCAGCGGCGCCAGCGCCACCGCGGCGGCCACCGCGCACAACGGGATCGCGATCACGTCGATCACCAGCAGCGGCGTGCTGCTCCACACCGACCGCCCGTCCGGCAGCCCCAGCCGTCCGTCCGCCAGCCAGTACAGATGCACCAGCGCGAAGGCCACGGCCCACCCCGCCGCCGCGTACCCGGCTCCCCGCACCACCCGGTTCCAGCCCATGTCCCGTGTCGTCTCCATGCCGTCCACGGTCCCGCGCCGCCCCCGCCCGCCGGATCGTCCCCCGGACGGGTCCCCCTCCCCCTCCGGGGGGAACCGGGTGGTCGCCCCGAGGGACCGCCAGCATTGTGCAGCTGGTGCAGCTAAAATGCAGGCATGACAGCCATCACCATTCGCGAGGTCCCGGACCCGATCCTGGACACCCTCAAGCTGAAGGCCGCGCGGGCCGGAAAGAGCCTCCAGGCCTACCTGCTCGACCTCGTCACCCGGGAGGCGGCCACCCCGTCGCTCGCCGAGATGATGACCAGGCTCGACCGGGAGACCCGAACCGAGGTCAGCACGGCCGACATCCTCTCGGCCATCGACGAGGGCCGGGAGCGCCGGTGACATCCACTGTCGTCGTGGACTGCTCGGCCCTGGTCCGAGTGCTCACCGACCACAGCCCGGTCGGCCACGCCGTACGCGCCCGGCTCCGCGAACTGGACGCGCTCGCGGCCCCGGGTCTGCTCGACTACGAGCTCGTCTCGGCCCTGTTCGGAATGGTTCGGGGAGGGAAGCTCACCGGGAAGGAGGCGGAGAAGGCGATCGCCGACTACCGCTCGCTCGCCGTCACCAAGCACGAGACGCTGATCCTCTGGCAGCGGGTTCGGGAGCTCAACCACAACATCAGCGCCTATGACGCCCAGTACGTGGCACTCGCCGAGACCCTCGGTGTGCCGCTGGTCACCAGTGACGCCCGCATCCGGCGCAGCGGCGCGGCCAGGTGCGAGATCGAGGTCTTCGTGTAGTCGACCGGCCCGGCGGCGGAACGACGAAGCCCCCGTAGCGAATTCGCTACGGGGGCTTCCCGGTTGTGGCCAGGGCCGGGGTCGAACCGGCGACCTTCCGCTTTTCAGGCGGACGCTCGTACCAACTGAGCTACCTGGCCGTACTGCACCGTCTCTTGCGAGACGAGCGATCCCGACGGGACTTGAACCCGCGACCTCCACCTTGACAGGGTGGCGAGCTAACCAACTGCTCCACGGGACCTAGAAGTGGCGAACCACTCAGGGTCTTGCGGTCTTGCGCACTGCACTTTACTACGGTACTGCGTGCCCCCAACGGGATTCGAACCCGTGCTACCGCCTTGAAAGGGCGGCGTCCTGGGCCACTAGACGATGAGGGCTTGCGGCCTGTCCCGCTGTTTCCAGCGTTCGGGGACGTCGAGAAGCATATGGGATGCAGGGCGGATCGCCAAAACGGGTTTCGCCCGGGTGGGGGTGCGGGGTGGGTGGGGCCGGTGGCCGGGGGTCAGGACCAGCCGAGTTCGTCGAGTTCGTGGTCGTCGAAACCGAAGTGGTGGGCGACCTCGTGGATGACGGTGGTGCGGACCTCCTCGACCACCTGCTCGCGGGTCTCGCAGTGGCGCAGGGTGGGGCCGCGGTAGATCAGGATGCGGTCGGGCAGGACGCCCGCGTACCACTCGCCGCGCTCGGTGAGCGGGGTGCCCTCATAGAGCCCGAGGAGCTCCGGGTCGCTCGGGTCGGGCTCGTCCTCGACGAAGACCGCGACGTTGTCCATCATGGCCGCGAGGTGCGGGGGGATCTGGTCGAGGGCGTCGCCGACCAGCGTCTCGAACTCTTCCCGGGTCATCTCCACCGGATCATTGTCCGGTGTCGGATGACGGTGTGCCAGGTGGCGGAGCCCGGTGTTTGATGGGGCTATGACGACCTCGGAGGGCGCCGTGGACGACGCCGCGGGCGGCGCCGCGGGCGGCACCGTGGACGGCGCCCCGGCGCGGGCCCGCCGGCCCGGCCGGCCGCCGGTGCTGCGCGGGCAGGGGCTGGCGGTGGCGGTGGTCGCGGCGGGCGGGGCGATCGGCGCGTCCGCGCGGTACGCGGCCGGGCTCGGCTGGCAGACCGGCCCGACGGCCTTCCCCTGGACGACCTTGCTGGTCAACGTGGTCGGCTGCGCGGTGATCGGGGTGTTCCTGGTGGTGATCACCGAGGGGCGCCAGGCGCATCCGCTGGTGCGGCCGTTCTTCGGCACCGGCGTGCTGGGCGGGTTCACCACCTTCTCGACGTACGCGGTGGACATCCGCCGCCTGCTGGAGGGCGGCCGGACCGGGCCCGCCCTCGCGTACCTGGGGCTGACCCTGGTGGGCGCGCTGCTCGCGGTGTGGGCGGCGGCCGGGCTGACCCGGCGTCTGATCCACCGGGTCGTCCGCCGCGGGGCCGGGCGGGGCGCCGCGGAGCGGGCCGGGGGTGTGCGATGAGCCGACTGAGCGGGCCGGCGCTGCGGCTGACCGTGCTGATCGGGGAGAGCGACCGCTGGCACCACCGACCGCTGTACAGCGAGATCGTGCACCGGGCCCGGGAGGCCGGGCTGGCCGGGGCGAGCGTGTTCCGGGGCATCGAGGGGTTCGGGGCCTCGTCGCTGGTGCACACCACGCGGCTGCTGTCGCTGAGCGAGGACCTGCCGGTGGCGGTGGTGATCGTGGACGAGGAGGAGCGGGTGCGGGCGTTCCTGCCGCAGCTGGACGGGATGGTGGCGGAGGGGCTGGTGCTGCTGGACCGCTGCGAGGTGGTCACCTACGCGGGGCGCGGGGCGGAGGAGGGTTCGGGCCGGGGGCCGGGCCGGGAAGCGGGCCCGGGGGAGGCGGCGCAGTGAACTGGCTGCTGGTGGTGGCGGGCGCGGTGGTCGGCGCGCCGCTGCGGTACCTGACCGACCGGGCGGTGCAGTCCCGGCACGACTCGGTGTTCCCGTGGGGGACGTTCACGGTGAACGTGGCCGGCTGCCTGATCCTCGGGCTGGTGACCGGCGCGGTGGCGGCGGGCGCGGCCTCCTCGAAGGTCCAGCTGCTGCTGGGGACGGGGCTCTGCGGGGCGCTGACCACCTATTCGACCTTCTCGTACGAGACCCTGCGGCTGACCGAGACCGGCGCCGGGCGGTACGCGCTGGCCAACGTGGCCGGCAGTGTGCTGGCCGGGCTGGCCGCGGTCTACGGGGGCGCGGAGCTGGCCTCGGCGCTCTGGGGCTGAGCCGCGGACACCGGAGCGGCGCCGGAGAGGCGCCGGAGCGGCGCCGGAGAGGCGCCGAGGGGTGCCGGACGGGCCTTGAGCGGCCCTGGGCGGCCCCTGGGCGGCCCCGGGGCGGGGCGCCGGAGCGCCGGCCCCGCCGGGCGAGCTTGCGCCCTGCCCGTGTCCCGCCGGGCCGGGCGCGCGTTGGGCACCGAAAGCGGCCGCGCGAGTGGGCGGCCCGGGTGGGGCGGTAGAGAGGGACCTCAGTGGCTTCGGTGCGGGCGGCGCGGACGGTGCGGGCGGTACAGGCGGTGCGGGTGCGGCTGGCCGCGGCGCGTCCGGCTCCGGGGCGGGTGGCGGCGGTCCCGCGCTCGCGCGCGGTGCGGGCGGCGGCGCTGCTGACGGTGGCCGGGCTCGGGCTGACCGGGTGCATGTCGGTGGGTCCGGCGGCGGAGGAGAAGCACGGTGTGGCGCCGGTCGGGCAGGCCGGGCCGGCGGTCCGGCCGGGGGCGACGAGCGGGCCCTCGGCCTCGCCGGGCTCGGGGCACCCGGGCGGGGCCTCGGGGCGCCCCGAGCGGTCGGGGGGCCTCCAGGGCGACGGCGGGTCGAACGGGGCCTCGTCGACGGCGCCCGGCGAGGCGGCTCCGGGGGCGAACGGCGCGGTGGCCGGGGTGGTCCCGGTGCCGGGGGCGGGCGCTCCCGACGGTGGTCCGGGCGGCGGTTCGGCGGGCGGTACGAACACAAGTCCCGTTCCGCACCCGGGCGGTGGAGCGGGCGGAACCGGCGGTGCGGCGGGCTCCGGCGGCACCGGAGAGGGCCGGTCCGGCGGCGGCTCGGCCGGGGGGCCCACGACCACCCCGAGCAGCCACCCGTCCGGCACGCCCGCGCCGGAGCACAGCTCGCCCGCCGCGACCGTCCCCCCGGCCCCGGACCCGTCCTCCGGCAGCTCCGGTTCCTCGGCACCGAGCCCGCGCGCGGCCGGGCATTAGCGGATTGAGCAGGGCATTTGCCTCCGATCCCCAGGCTCGTCTATGGTGGTAGATCGTTCGTTTGATCCATTTGACTGGCGCCCTATTCCCATCTGGCGCCCTTGGCGCGTTCCGGCGATCCGTGGCTGACCGCATAGAGGCGGTTGTGAAACAGAACCCCGGACTTTGGCGCGTGCCACTTCCGGAAGGTTTTGCATGTCTCTCGTTGACGACGCCCGCTTCGCCATGCCCGCGAACGAGGCCGCCGCCGATGTCACCGACTCCGACGACACCATCGACACCACCGCGGACGAGGTGATCGCCGAGGCCGAGGAGGCCACCGAGGAGGCGGCCGCCGAGCCCACCATCACCTTCGGTGACCTGGGCCTGCACGACGACGTCGTGCGTGCCCTCGCCAAGCGCGGTGTCACCACCCCGTTCCCGATCCAGGCCGCGACCATCCCGGACGCCCTGGCCGGCAAGGACGTGCTGGGCCGTGGCCGCACCGGCTCCGGCAAGACCCTGAGCTTCGGCCTGCCGCTGCTGACCCGCCTCGCCGACGGCGAGCGCACCAAGCCCAAGCACCCGCGCGGCCTGATCCTCGTCCCGACCCGCGAGCTGGCCATGCAGGTCGCCGACGCCCTGGAGCCGTTCGGCTCGGTGCTCGGCCTCAAGCTCAAGGTCGTCTGCGGCGGCACCTCGATGTCGAACCAGATCTACGCGCTGGAGCGCGGCGTCGACGTCCTGGTCGCCACCCCCGGCCGTCTGCGCGACCTGCTGAACCGTGGCAGCGCCAAGCTGGCCGACGTCCGGACCGTCGTGCTCGACGAGGCCGACCAGATGGCCGACATGGGCTTCCTGCCCGAGGTCACCGAGATCCTCGACCAGGTGCCGAGCGGCGGCCAGCGCCTGCTGTTCTCCGCCACCCTGGAGAACGAGATCGACACCCTGGTCAAGCGCTACCTGAAGAACCCGGTCACCCACGAGGTCGACCCGTCGGCCGGCGCGGTCACCACCATGACCCACCACATCCTCGTGGTGAAGCCCAAGGACAAGGCGCCGATCACCAACGCGATCGCCGCCCGCAAGGGCCGCACGATCATCTTCGTCCGCACCCAGATGGGCGCCGACCGCGTCGCCGAGCAGCTCATCGAGGCCGGCGTGAAGGCCGACGCGCTGCACGGCGGCATGACCCAGGGCGCCCGCACCCGCGTCCTCGGCGACTTCAAGGACGGCTACACCAACGTCGTCGTCGCCACCGACGTCGCCGCCCGCGGCATCCACGTCGACGGCATCGACCTGGTCCTCAACGTGGACCCGGCCGGCGACCACAAGGACTACCTGCACCGCTCCGGCCGTACCGCCCGGGCCGGCCGCTCCGGCGCCGTCGTCACCCTGGTGCTGCCGCACCAGCGCCGCGGCGTCTTCCGCCTGATGGAGGACGCGGGCGTGGACGCCTCGCGCCACATCCTCGACCACGCCTTCGACGCGGAGGTCGCCAAGATCACCGGCGCCCGCTCGCTGACCGAGGTCCAGGCCGAGAGCGCCGCCAACATCGCCGGTGCCGCCGAGCGCGAGCTCGCCGACATGACCCGCCAGCTGGAGCGCGCGCAGCGCCGCACCACCGAGCTGCGCGAGGAGGCCGACCGCCTCGCCGCCCGTGCGGCGCGCGAGCGGGCCGACCTGGGCATCGAGGACGAGGAGCCGGCCGCCGAGGCCGAGGCCGAGGCCGGCGAGGCTTCGGAGACCGTCGTCGAGACCGCCGCCCCGGTGGCCGAGGAGCGCACCCCGGCGTACCGCGAGGCGCGCAACGAGCGTCCGGCGTTCGGTCGTGACCGTGACGACCGCGGCGACCGCGGCGGCCGTTCCGGCGGCTTCGGCCGTGACCGTGACGACCGCGGTGGCCGTTCCGGTGGCTTCGGTGACCGTGACAACCGTGGCGGTGGCTTCGGCCGTGACCGTGACGACCGCGGCGGCCGTTCCGGCGGCTTCAACCGTGACGACCGCGGTGGCCGTTCCGGTGGCTTCGGTGACCGTGACAACCGTGGCGGCGGCTTCAACCGCGACGACCGTGGCGGCCGTTCCGGCGGCTTCAACCGTGACGACCGCGGTGGGCGTTCCGGTGGCTTCGGTGACCGTGACAACCGTGGCGGCGGCTTCAACCGCGACCGTGACGACCGTGGCGGCCGTTCCGGTGGCTTCGGTGACCGTGACAACCGTGGTGGCGGCTTCAACCGCGACCGCGACGACCGCGGCGGCCGCTCCGGCGGCTTCGGTGACCGTCCGGCCCGTTCCTTCGGTGACCGTCCGGCCTTCGGCCGTGACCGCGACGAGCGCGGCGGCAGCAGCCGTCCGTTCGCGCGCCGCGACGACCACCGCTCCGGCGGCCGTCCGCAGTCCGACCGCGGTGGCTTCAACCGTGACCGCGGCGGCTTCGGCGCCGGCCGTGACCGCGAGGACCGTCGCCCGGGCGGTTTCGACCGCGACGACCGCAAGCCGCGCTGGAAGAACTGACGCCGCACCGGCGGTAGTCGACCGCCGGCCCGGCTGAACGTACGAAAGGCCCGCTCCGTCCCCCGGAGCGGGCCCTTCGCGTTTCCCCGGCGGCCTCGCGTTCCCCCGTGCCGGACCCCCGGAGTGTTGTTCTGGGAGTGAGAATAACCTGTGGCGTGCGGGCGCCGCGGTCCCGTAGCGTCGCGGCCATGAGCAGCAGACTGCACGATGTGGCGCGAGTGAACGAGGAGATCGCCGAGCGGGGGAGCTACCGGACGGCCGGGGGCGAACTCGTGCAGGTGGGGGAGGAGTTGGGGGCGGCGCGGGCCGGCACGGTGTCCTACCCGCCGGAGGGGCTGGACGCGCTGCTGGCGGCGGGCGACCGCGGGCCGGGGCCGGCGGCCGGACGGATCGAGGTGACGGCCGAGGGCAGCATCCAGGCCGCCCGCCGACTGGTCGGGGCCGGGGCGGGGCCGGTCGGGGTGCTGAACTTCGCCTCCGCGCGCAACCCAGGCGGCGGCTACCTGCGCGGCGCCCGCGCCCAGGAGGAGGACCTGTGCCGCAGCGCGCTGCTGTACAGCTGCCTGCTGGAGGCGCCGGACTACTACGAGGCGCACCGGGCCTCCACCGACCTCCGGTACAGCCACCGGGTGATCGTCTCGCCGGCGGTGCCGGTGATCCGGGACGGGCGCGGAGAGCTGCTGGCGCAGCCGTACCCCGTCACCTTCCTGACCTCGCCCGCGCCCAACGCCGGGCAGCTGGAACGGCGTTCGGCCGGTGCGGACGTCCGGGGCGTGCTCGCCGAGCGGGCCGTGCGGGTGCTCGCGGCGGCGGCCCGGTACGAGGTGCGCACGCTGGTGCTCGGGGCCTGGGGCTGCGGGGTGTTCCGCAACGACCCGGCGCAGGTCGCCGAGGCCTTCGAGGGGGCACTGGCCCGGTACGGGGCGGCCTTCGATCAGGTGGTGTTCGCGGTCTGGGACCGCTCGCCGGTCTCGGCGAACCGGGCCGCCTTCGAGGCCCGGTTCACCGCGGGGTGACCGCCCGGTGGCCGGCTACTTCCGGCGGGCGGCGAGCGCCGTGGCGGCCGTGGAGGCCGCCGCGACCACACCGGTGACGGCGAGGACGGACGGCCAGGCGCCGATCCGCTTCGCCAGCGGGTGCGAGCCGCCGAAGGCCGCCACGTACAGGCCGGTCAGCGCCGCCGCGGTGCCCGGACCCGCGCTGCGGCGCCACTGCGCGGCGGCCCCGGCACCGGCCACCGCCAGCACCGCGCCGCCCAGTTCGCGCCGGCCGCTCCACCGGGCGACGCCGTAACCGCCGACCAGACCGCTCGCCGCGGTCAGCGCGGCGGGCGCGGCGGCCGTGAACACGTTCGGGACCTTCGCCATCGTCGACTCCACTCGTGGGGGCTGTGTCGTTTTCCGACCATAACCCGGTGAACGAACGGGGCCGCCGGGGCCTCCCGCCGGAGCGCCGGCAGCGTCGTCCGCCGGAGTGCCGGCAGCACCTCATGCCGGAGCGCCGTCGGGCTGCCTACCGGAACGCCTCCGCGGGCGTCTGCCCCGGCACCGTGGCGGCCAGCCGGCGGGCGGCCTCCGCCGGGTCGAGCACCCGCTCCAGCCGCAGGTCGCCCGGGACCTCCTGGATGAACCGCCCGGCCGACCAGCTCCGCTCGTACGGCAGCGGCTCCAGGACCAGGGTGCGCACGCCGTCCACCACCGGGATGTCGCTCGGCGTCCCCTCGTTCCACACCCAGGAGCCGTCCGGCGCGACCAGGTTGAAGGCGCCGGTGGCGACCACCCGGCGGCCGTCCAGGAACGCCGTCCGGGCCAGTGCCACCACCTCCCGGTCCTGCGGGGTGCCGGGCAGGTGGCCCCCGCCGATCAGCACGTCGGCGAGCAGGGTGTGCAGCTGGAAGGTGTCGCTCAGGCCGTTCATCCGCAGCAGGTAGCCGGTGCCGGTGGGGCGGTCGAGCACCAGCAGCGGCTCGTCGTCCAGCATCAGCGCCAGGTGGACCAGGCCCTTGAAGTCGTGCTGCTCGCCCTGGTAGCGGTCGAACAGCTCCAGGATCACCTCGGTCACGCCCGAGGCGCGGGCCTCGGCCCGGACCTCCGGGTGCGTGTACACCGCCCAGGCCGCCTGCTGCCACAGGTGCAGCGTCCACCAGGCGACCACGGCCAGGTGGGCGTGCCACTCGTCCAGGTGCGCCGGGTCGGCGATCCGCTCGTGCGCCTCGGCCGGATCGTCCTCCTCCGCGTCGGGCAGCGGGCCGCCGCCGGTGGAGACCCAGCGCCGCACCAGCAGCTGCGCGCCGGTCAGTGCCCCGCGCAGTCCGGCCAGCACCGGGCCGGAGCAGGCGACCGGGTCGGCGCCGTGCTCCACGCAGGCGCCCACCACCATGGCCAGGTGCGCCCGGGGGAACGGCGGGGCGTCCGGCAGCAGGGCGGCCAGCCGGGGACCGGCCGCCGCTTGCTCCGCCGGGTCGGCCGTGCCGAACAGCCCGCCGACCAGCCCGAGGGCGGGCCCGAACTGCTCGTCGTCCCCGGCCGCGACCACGGCCTCCAGGGCGGCCACGGCTTCGGAGAAGGTGGGCTGTTGACGGTGCGACGGTATCTGCTCGGTGGACATTCGCCGCAGCATAGGGGGCGGAGCCGGTCCGGCGGAAACTCCTCCGCGCCCCGGCCCGCCCGGGCCTTACGCGGGCCCCTGTCGGTGCCCGGTGGCAGACTTCGACCGTGACGGACTCCGAGATCACCGACGGCAGCTACCTGGTCCGCAACGTCGGGAGCGGCCTGCTGCTGCAGGTCGCCGACGCCTCCCGGCGCAGCGGTGCCCGGATCGTCCTCGGCGCGGACGACGGCAGTGACGCCCAGCTCTGGCACCTCGCCGCCGTCCACCCGGGCGGCGCGCTGTTCCACATCGAGAACGCCGGCAGCGGCAAGCGCCTGGACGTCACCGGCGCCTCGACGGACGACGGCGTCCGGATCCAGCAGTGGTCGGCCAACGCCTTCGGTGCCCAGGAGTGGCTGTTGGAGGCCCACGTGGATGCCCCGGGCACCTACACGGTCACCAGCTTCATCAGCGGCAAGCCCCTGACGGCGGGCGACACCCCGGAGGCCGACGTCCACCAGAGCGAGGACGTCGACGCCCCGGCCCAGTGGTGGCGCTTCGAGCGCCGGGAGGGCTGAGGGCTCGTCAGTCCGCGAGGTTGGCGAGGGCGGCGTCGAGTTCGGCGTCCGTCGTGCCGTGGTGGCGGAGGTAGTCGGGGATCGTGCCGTGGTGGTCGTGGATCCAGGCCAGGGAGGAGACCAGGAGCTCGGCGTCGACCGGGCGGGAGAGGCGCTCGGTGCCGGTCTCGTCGAGGTACGGGGTGGGGCCCTTGTCGAGGCCGAGGCCGATGTTGGAGAGCAGGAAGTCGGCGGTGATCTCGGCCTCGGAGGCGTTCAGCAGGGACTGGAGGACGGCGATGGTGAGCCCGGTGCGGTCCTTGCCGACGGCGCAGTGGACGACGGCGGCCAGCGCGTCCGGAGCGGCGAGGCGGCGGACGACGGCGGCGAGCGAAGGGCCGGCCGTCGAGGCCATGAAGGGGTAGAGGGCGGCCTGGTCCTCGGGCCAGGGCCGGTCGGCGTCCTCGGGGTGCGGGGGAAGGGTCGGCAGACCGAGGGTCTCGTGGTCGAGGCCGTGCCGCTGGTCCGGCCAGGTTTCCAGCTCGTACGCGCTGCGCAGGTCGAAGACCGTCCGCAGGCCGAGGGCCTTGAGCCGCCGGGCGCCCTCCTCGGTGAGGGTGTGGAAGGACCCGGAGCGGTACAGCACGCCCCGGCGGAGGGCACCGATCCCGCCCGCGTCACGGAAGTTGCGCACACCGGGGATGTCGATGAAGGCGTCGGTCATGGCCACCACGGTACGGGCGGGCGCGGGCGGGAGGAAGGAGGAGTGCGAGGTCGGCGGCCCGGCGGGAGGACACCGTCCGAAACCGGCCCCCGCCGGTGGGCGACCGACCGCTCAGCGCCCGCCCGAGACCTCCAGGAACGCCCCGGTGGTGTACGAGGCCGCCGGGGAGAGCAGGAAGAGGATCGCCTCGGCGACCTCCTCCGGCTGCCCGCCGCGCCCCATCGGCAGGCCGGGCGCGACCCGGTCGACCCGGCCGGGCTCGCCGCCGAGCGCGTGGATGCCGGTGTGGATCAGCCCCGGCCGCACCGTGTTGACCCGGATGCCCTCGGCGGCGACCTCCAGGGCGAGGCCGCGGGTCATCGAGTCCACCGCGCCCTTGGCGGCCGCGTAGTCGACGTACTCGTTCGGCGAGCCGATCCGGGAGGCGGCCGAGCCGACGTTGACGATGGCGCCGCCCCGCCCGCCGTGCCGGGTGGACATCCGGCGGACGGCCTGGGCCGCGCACAGGAACGGGCCGGTGATGTTGGCGGCCCAGATCCGGGTCAGCCGGTCCTCGTCGATCTCCTCCAGCCGGCACTGCTTCTCCAGCGTGCCGGCGTTGTTCACCAGCCCGGTGAGCGGGCCGAGCTCGTCGTCCACGGTGGTGAACAGCCGCTCCACCTCGGCGGTGCGGGTGACGTCGGCGCGGACCGCGAGGGCGGTGCCGCCGCCGGCCCGGACGGCGTCCACCACGGCGGTCGCCGAGGCGTCGTCCGTACGGTAGTTGACGCAGACCCGGTAGCCGCGGCGGGCGGCCAGCAGGGCGGTGGCGGCTCCGATGCCGCGGCCGGCGCCGGTGACGATCAGGACCTCGTCGGTGGGGGTGGTCGACATGGACCGTACGCTACCCGGCGGCCGGGCGGCCCGGACCGGAATTCGCTCGCCCGGCGCGGCCCGCTCGGCGAGGATGCCCGGACGAGGATGCGGTGCCCGCCCGTCCGTCCGAGAGGAGTCCGCCGATGTCCACCACGACCGCCGTTCCCGGCGTCGCCTCCGTTCCCGGTGTCGCCTCCGTTCCCGGCACGGTGCTGCTCTCGGGCATCGTCGGCTCCACCGCGTACGGCTTCGCCCACGCCGGCTCCGACCTCGACCGGCTGGGCCTGTTCGCCACCCCCACCGAGGAGTTGCACGGCCTGCACCGCCCGGCCGAGTCCCACGTCACCACCGCGCCCGACGTCACCCTGCACGAGGCCGCCAAATGGTGCCGGCTGGCGCTGGGTTGCAACCCGACCGCCTCCGAACTGGTCTGGCTGCCGGACGAGCTGTACGAGGTCCGCACCCCGCTCGGCGACGAACTGGTCGGCCTGCGTGCGGCCTTCCTCAGCGCGCCGGCCGTGCGGAAGGCCTACCTCGGCTACGCCGACCAGCAGTTCCGCAAGCTGCTGACCCGCGACACCGCCGACCCGGCCGCCCGCCGCCGGGCCGCCAAGCACGCCCGGCACCTGGTCCGGCTGGTCGAGCAGGCCGTCCGCCTGCACGAGACCGGCCGCAACCTGATCCGGCTGCCCGACCCCGAACGCATCCGCGAACTCGGCGAACGCATCGCCGACCGCCCCGCCCTCGCGGAGGGCCTGCTCGCCGACGCCGCCGACCGGCTGGCCGGCCGCGGTGTCCTGCCCACCGCCCCCGACCAGCGCCCCGTCGAGGCCTGGCTCCGCCGGGTCCGCGCCGTCCACTACACCCCGCCTCAAGTCCCGCTCCACGAGCCCGGCACGCCCGCGCAATCCACTGGCGGAGCCCTGGGCCCCACCGGGTAGGATCGCCGTGGTCCTTCCACCCGGGCATCCGGGCGGGCCGGGACCGCGGGCCACTAGCTCAATTGGCAGAGCTGCGGACTTTTAATCCGTAGGTTCAGGGTTCGAGCCCCTGGTGGCCCACGTGGTCGAGGCGAGTCCGGGCGTCCTCCCTTCGGGGAGGGCGCCCTTCGTCGTGATCGGCGCGGGGCGGGGTGCGGGGCGCGGCGGGTGAGGTGTCATCCGGCGGGGCCGCGGCGGGAGTTCCGCCGTTCGGCGACCCGGCGGAGGTGGCGCTCGGCGGCTCCGGCGGCCGGGGCCCGAAGGGCCGGGTCGGACCATCGGCGAGGTCGTCGCGGGAAAGAGCCCACAAGACAGTTCGTGTCCAGGTGGACCATGAATTCTCGGACATCCGGGCGAACAGCCCCCGAGGGGCGGCAATGTCGCCTGGACTGTCCGGCTCCCCTGAATCCCGTACGCCAGGTGCGGTTCGGATCCGAGGAAATTGCTCCACAGATGGGCGTTTGTCCCGCAAGAGGGGGGAACGGGGGTCAATGTCATAGCGAAATGGACGCGGTGTAACCCGTGTCACACCGAAGGGTTGTTGACCGGGGACGGTCAATGAATCAATACTCTCGACAAGCAGCTGCCGTATCACCCGTCCGCACAAAATTTCACCGAATCACCCGGGGTTGAGAGGTTTCGCGGACGCGGAGGCCCCAACGGGTGCGGTCGAGCCGGCGGAAGAGTCCGACCCGCTTTCGGCCCTGGAATTCGCCGGGTTCCGCGCGGCGCCCCGGGGGGCCGCGATCGGCATGGCGTGTCGATGTTGTGTGCACTGGGTTTTTCTTTCGTAATGACCAGGGTCGCGGCCCACTTTCTCGGTTTCCCTGACGGCCGTCACCAGCCTGCGCGATCATGACCGTGCGGGCTCGTGGGCGGAATCGATCTCCGGTGGAAAGAGGCAGGAAAAGTGATTCTCGACAATGCTCTCGTCCGGTACTACGAAGAGATCCGTTCAGTCCTGCGGGACCTCCTGGGCGGCCCGGAGAAGGCCGACGCCGAAGGTTTCACGCCGGGCGTCGAACTGCCCGAACTCACCGAGGCCATGCGCGAGTACCTCGCGGTCTCCGGCCTCGGCCACGCGGCCATGCCGTCGTACCGGGGCCGGAACCTCGCTCTGCTCGACCTCACGCGCAACCCCGCCACCATGACGACCAAGACCTTCGCCTCGCTGGTCATCGTGGCCAGGGCGGTCCGCTTCGTCCAGGACACCGGCCGGCGGGTCACCATCGTCACGCCGTCCTCCGCCAACAAGGCCATCGCCATGCGCGACGCGGTGCTCCGGGCCGTCCGGACCGGTCTGGTGGACGCCGACCGGCTCAACGTCGTCACGGTGGTCCCCGAGGGGGCGGTGGCCAAGCTGCGCAGCTCCGAGCTGTTCACCGACCCCGGGCTGCGGGCGCGCAACCCGATCGCGGTGTACGGGGGCGAGGAGCCCGGCACCGTGAAGGCCATCGCCCTCGGGCTGGTCGACGAACACCGGAGCGCTCTGGAGAAGGAGTGCGAGACCAACCTCTGGTACACCCTCCAGCTGGAGAACTACCTGGCGGCGGACGTGGTCAGGGCGCTGGCCGAGGCCGACCTGTTCCCCTCGGCGCCCGGCGAGGCCCGGCTGCACGTGCACGCGGTCTCCAGCGCCTACGGGCTGCTCGGCCACGCCCACGGCCGCAGCCGGCTCCCCGCGGACGTCCGCTCCCGGACCCTGCCGCCGCACTACTTCCTGGTGCAGCACCTGGGCGCTCCCGACATGGTGCTCAGCCTGTACAACGAGGGCTCCACCGACACCGGGAACCTACCGGCGTACTCCTACGACACGGGCACGGGACTGTTCACGCAGAGCGCCGACCCGCGCTACCCCGCGCAGACCTTCGATCCGGGCGAGACCCTCGACCCGACCTTCTACACCCGCAACCCGCCCACCTCGCCCCGGATGAACGAACTCATCCGCACCCAGGGCGGCGGCGGCATCGTCGTCTCGCTCGCGGAGTGCCTCGGCCGCTACGGGCAGGTGCGCTCGCTGCTCGGGGAGGCCGGCGTGCGGCTGCCCGCGAACCCCACCGCGCTGCGCGAGTGGTCCCTGGTGATGGCGATGACGGGCCTGCTCAACGCCGTCGACCGGGGGCTGGTGCCCGAGACCGACATCCTCGTGCACGGCTCCGGCAGCTACTCGGCGACGGACTACGGCCACCTCACCGTCCGGGACCTGCACCCGGTGACCACCGCCGAGGACCTGCGGCGCGTGGTGCTGGACGCCACGCCCTCCGCCTGACCGCTCGTGCGGGGCCCCGCCCGTGCCGGGGCCCCGCTCCGCCGCCGCCCTGCCTGCCACCGACGACCCGCTCGCCGCCGCCGCTCCGCTCGTGCCGCCGCCCCGCTCGCCACCGACGACCCGCCGAGGTGATAGCCCCGTGGCCCCTGCCGTCCCGCCCCCGCGCGCCACGCCGCACCAGCGGCTGCGCATGCACACCGGTTACCACTGGCGCAACAGCGGCAACCGAGTCCTGACCACCGCACGGACCGCCTGGGACACCCGGGACGGGGCCGGCTTCCCGGCCGTCCGCTCGGAGGCCGGGGGACTGTCGGTGAGCTACGCGGGCCTCGCCGAAGGCCTCGCGTACACCCTGGAGTTCACCGAGCTCCGACGCGACGCCGACGTCCACGGCGTCCGGCGCCGGACCGGCCGGCTGACCGGAGCCGCCCTCCGGGACCCCGCCCGGCTGCCCGACGCGGACATCGTCATCGTCGGTACGAGCGCCGAGCGCGCCCGCGCGCTGCCGCGCGAGGCCTCCCTCATCGTGCCGATGCGGGTGCATTTCGTGATCGACTTCGACGCGGACCCCGACACCGTCCGGCAGCGCATCTCCAAGCGCGAGCGCCAGCAGTTCAAGCACGACCTGCGCGACCACGCCTGGACCTGGGGGCTCAGCCGCGACCCGGCCTGGTTCGACCACTTCTACGACCGGCTCTACCGGCCCACCATGTTCCGGCGCCACGGGGACCGGGAGCGCACCGAGACCAAGGACGTCTCCTACGAGTGCCTCTTCCGCGGCGGCCGGATGTTCGTCCTGCGGCAGGACGGCGAACCGATCGGCGGAGCGCTCTGCCACTGGGACCGGGCATCGGGGACGATGACCCTGCGCCTGCTGGGCGTGGTCGACGGCGCGCGGGAGCACTACGACAGCGGCGCCTTCAAGGCGATCTACCACTTCCTCATCGACTGGTGCGCCCGCCACGGCGTGCGCCGCCTCGACTTCCAGGGCACCGAACCCTTCGTCAGCAAGGGCACCTACCAGTGGAAGCGGCGGTTCGGCACCAGCGTGCTGCCGCCGCCCAACCACTTCGGCGCCAAGCGGCTGTGGCTGCAGGTCCGCGCCGACACGTCGGAGGTTCGGGACTACCTGGTCGCCAATCCGGTCCTGGCCGAGAGGACGGACGGGACCCTGGAGGCGGTCTACTTCCGCGACGCGCGGCGCGCCCCCCGGCTCGACTACTCCGCCAAGTCCCCGGGAGTGGCGGGGGTGCGCGAGGTGGACCTCGACGAATTCCTCGCCGGCGCGGCGCGCGGGCCCGCCGGAAGGGCCCGCAGGTGATGGCCCCGTGGTACGGCACCGCACCGCCGCCGCTCGACAACCGGCTCGAACTGCCCGCCGTCCAGCGGGAACTGGCCCGGGTGGAGGACGGCGAGTACGCCCGGGTGGTGCCGGTCGCGTCGTCCCTGCGGCCCGTCATGCTGCCGCGTTCCTCCTACGACGAGCTGTTCACCGCCACCGCCGACCTGCTGGCGCTGCTGCGCCGCACGCTGCTGGAGCGCGCTCCGACGGCGGCCGGCCGGATCGCCGCGCTCGGTGCCGACGAGCGGATGTACCCCCTCGTCATGGACGGCCCGGCCGAGGAGGACTACGCCACCTGCATCGCCCGGCCCGACGTCATGGTGGGCGCCTCCGGCCCCAGGTTCCTGGAGTTCAACATCGGCTCCGGCATCGGCGGGGTGGTGGACACGGCACTGCACACCGCCGCGTGGGTGGCGGCGTTCGGCGGCCCGGAGCGGATGCCCTTCGACGCGGTCGATCCGCTCGCGGTGCGCGACGAGCTCTTCGAGCGCGCCGTCCGGGCCCTGGGCGTGAAGCCCGCGGTCGCGATCGTCGGCACGCTCCGCGACTTCGGCGGTCCTCCCAGCCGCTACTTCGAGATCCAGGAGGAGTCGCTGCGCCGCCGCGGCCTGGCGGCCGAGACTTTCGAGCCGGAGGACCTGCTCGACGGACTCGGCCTGCCGGGAGAACCCCGCTACCGGCTCGGGCTGCGCCACTTCACGATCCTCGAATGGCTCGGCCACGGCATCGACCTCGGGCCGGTGCGGACGGCCCTGGACGCCGGCGTGCGGTTGATCGCGAGCCAGACCGCGTACCTGATCGCCAACAAGAAGGTGCTCGGCTGGGTGTCCGAGGGGCGGCCGTGGATGACGGACCGGGACCGGCGGACCGTCGAGCGCTACCTGCCGTGGACCCGCGTGGTCGGGGACCGGCCCGTCGAGTGGCACGGCCGGACCGTGCCGCTCCCGGAACTGCTCCTGGAACGCCAGGAGGAGTTCGTGCTGAAGCCCGCCATCGGGATGAGCGGGCAGCAGGTCCTGGTGGGCCGCTCGTGCCCGCCGCAGGTCTGGCGGGCGGCGGTGACCGCGGCCGCCGCGGCGCAGGACCACATCGTCCAGGAGTGGGTGGAACCCGTGCCGTACCGGATGGAGTTCGCCGGTCCGGACGGATCCGGCAGCCACCAGGCCGAGGTGGTGCCGGTCTTCAGCCCCTTCCTGTTCGACGGGCGGGCCGCCGGCTGCATGGTGCGCTACCTCCCGCCCGACCGGGACGGCGTGGTCAGCATCCACGGCCACGGAGCCCTGTCGAACGTGGCGTTCGCGCTCCGCTGAGCCCCGCGACTCTTCCCAGGAGGACGACATGACGACCTACTCGCGTGCCGGCTACGGCCCGGTGTCCGTGTCCTACACGGCCGAACTCGACGGCGGCGGCAACACCTTCGGCCGGGCGTACGAGCCGTTCGTCCGGTCCCGGTTCGGCCGGGTCGGATCGGTCTTCGAGTGGTGCGCCGGCCCCGGGTTCATCGGCTTCTCCCTGCTGGCGGCCGGCCTGTGCGATTCGGTCGACCTGGGCGACGTGAACCCCGCCGCCGGGGACGCGGTCGAGCGGACCATCGCCGAGAACGGTCTGCGCGGCCGCGCCCGCTTCCACCTGTCCGACGGCTTCGACGACGTGCCGGCGGACCTCCGCTGGGACCTGATGGTCGGCAACCCGCCGCACGTCAACCAGGACGCGGCCGCCTCGGACTACCAGCGTTCCCACTCGCCGCTGATCTGGAAGGACACCGACTGGGCCATCCACGGTGCCTTCTACGACGCGGCGGCCGAGCGGCTGCGGCCCGGCGGCTCGGTCCTCATCCAGGAGAACCACCGGTTCTCCGCCCCGGAGGACTTCACGGAGATGGTCGGGAAGGCCGGCCTGGAGATCGTCGGCGCCTTCGGATGCGGCGAGGGCCGCGAGGACTACTACTTCCTCTGGTCCCGGCTGCCCGGGTCCCGGACGTCCTGAGGCCCCCGCTCCGGGCACCCGTTCCACGCCGACCACCGGACACCACAGCGCGAGGAGAGCGCATCATGCCGCGTCCCACGACGAATCCCGTGATCACCTGGATCTACCAGTCCGAGGACCTGGACCCCGCGGGGGTCGAGGCGTTCGAACGGGGCATCACCCGGCGCTACTCGGCGCTCTCCCGGCCCCGCGGCCTCGACTTCCGGGTGATCAGCGCCACCGAACTGGTGCCGTCCTGCGTGGGGGGCAGGCCGGTCCTGCGCCACGGCGACGAGGACCTGCTGGAGCGGCGGCAGTGCTTCATCGTCGAGGACATGGCCACCGACCCGCAGGGCCTCCAGGCGCTGCGGGCCGTCTACCGCACCATCGAGGCGAGCGACTCCGTCCTGCTCAACCGCTCGTACACCGGCCCCGACTACCTGGAGCGCGACAAGCTCGCGCAGCTCCAGCACGCCGCCGGCCTGGGCATCCGGACCGCGGACACCGTCGCCGTGCCGCCCGGCAGGTACGCCCGGCGGGTGCTCGGGGAGGTGCGGCGCGCGCTCGGCGAAGGCCCCTACATCGTCAAGCCCCGTGAACTGACCGGCGGTTACGGCGTGCTGCGGGTCGACTCCGAGCAGCAGCTCGGCGCGGTGATCGACGTCGTCGCCCAGGCCGTCGGCGGGTACCTGGTGCAGCCGCTGATCCCGCACACCGGCGACATGCGCGTCTTCATGGCCGACGGCGAGGTCGTCTCCTCGCTGACCCGCCGCCCCCGCCCCGGCGGCTACCTGGCGAGCGTCAGCCAGGGCGGGTCCGTGGAGGTGAACCTGGACCACGACCGGGTCGCGGACCAGTGCGCCCGTATCGCCCGCGACCTGCGGGCCGAGTGGATCTGCGTGGACTGGCTGATGACGGACTCCGGTCCGGTCCTCAACGAGTGGAGCACCGCGCACGGCGGCTTCACGGTGATGCCCGAGCCGGAACTCGGCAGGGTCGCCGACGCCTTCTTCGGCTGGATAGGCCGACGCTTCGAGGGGAAGCCGCCCGGCCGCTGAGCCCGGGACGGTCCGGTCCGCGGGCCCGGGCCGCACCCGCCCGGCAGAGCGGGCGCGGCCCGGGCCCTCCCCGTCGTCCGGACCGGGGTTCAGGCCCGGGCGGCCGGGTCGAACGCCCGGCGCAGCCGGACCGTCCAGACGATCACGGCCGCGAGCGCGATCGAGGCCACCGCCGTGGCCATCCCGGCCTGGATGCCGACGGAGACGGTGATGCTGCTGGCCACCAGCGCGCCGAGCGGGACGCCCAGGCCCGAGGACAGCATCCGGCGGGTGGTGTTGACGCGGCCCTGGAGCTCGGGCGGCGTCACCTCCTGCGAGTAGGTCATCGTGTTCACCAGGACGACGAGGTACGCCGTTCCCCACACGGCCAGGGCCACCAGCGCGACCAGCCAGTTCGAGGTGAGGACGACGACGAGGCCGAGCAGCGCCCCGACCGGCAGCACGCCGAGGAGCAGCGGGAAGGCCTCGAAGCGCCGCCGCAGCCGGGGCAGCAGCAGGGAGCCGCCGATGCCGCCGGCGCTCCAGGCCATGTAGAGCAGGCCGATCCGTCCGTCGGAGCCGTGGATGCCCAGCGCGCGGTCGGCGAAGACGACCAACTGGCCGACGATGGCGCCGCCGGAGAAGGACTGGAGGGTGCCGACCACGGTCATGATCCGCAGCGTGGGGTGGCCCGCGAGGAACCGCAGTCCCTGGCCTATGGATTCCTTGAAGCCCGGTCGCCGGGTGCCCGGGGTGGCGGTCCGCGGCGCGACGTTGACGACCGCCCTGATGAACAGCGCCGACACGGCGAAGCTCAGGGCGTCGAGGGCGAGCGTGCCGGCCGGGCGGAACAGCGCGATGAGGCCGCCCGCCACGGCGTTGCCGACGATGCGGACGACGGTCTCCGCCCCGTAGAGGGCGCTGTTGGCCTGGGTCAGGCCCTCCTTCCCGACGATGTCGGGGACGAAGCCGTAGACGCCCGCGTCGAAGAACAGGGCGAGGCCGGCGGACAGGAACGCCACCAGCATGACGTGCCAGGCCGTCAGGGCCCCCAGGGCCCAGGCCAGGGGCACGGTGGCGAGGCAGAGGGCGTTGAGCCAGTCGGTGGCGATCATCAGGGTGCGGCGGTCCACGCGGTCCGCGACGGCGCCCGCGATCAGGCCGAAGGCCAGGTAGGGCAGCGTTCCGGCGGCCGCGACCAGGGAGACCAGCAGCGGCGACCCGCTCTCCTGGAAGACCAGGACGGGGAGCGCCACGGTGGTGATGGCGGACCCGAGGCCGGAAACGGCGCGGGAGAGCCAGAAGTTGCGGAACCCCTCGATGCGGCGGAGGGGGAGCGCCTGCGCGGTTGACATCTCGTGATCGGTTTCCGTTCCTTCGGTGACGGTGGCGGCGAGTGGTGCTGGTGGTGGCGCGGTGCGGTCCGGGCGGCGGGTTATCTACTCCAGCTGGACAGGGAGTTGACGGTTCGACAGTTCGCGTCGGGCGTCGGTGGTCCGGTGTGCCGCGGTGGGGCGGGCGGCCGAGAAAAACGGTCGACACCCGGACCCGGGCCGGTGGCCGGGTGGGTGTCGACCGGAGCCGAGGGGGGTCTTCGCGGGGCCCGGGAGGGCGGGTCGTGCGGGCCGGGCCGCTCGTTGTCGGCGGACGCGGGGGGTGCCGGCATTCGGGCGGGCCGACGGTGACGTCTCCACAGCGCGGTGTCTCGGGCGGCCGGTTCGGAAATCACGAAACATTCGGCACTGTAACAGCTCGTTGCGCTCATGACACCCGTGTGCGGCCCATCGCGGGATCTCCACGAGGCGCGGGCCGCGGGGGAGTGCGGCGAGCTCCGGAGCGGTCGAAGGGCGGGACGTCGCGCAGTGGCGTGAGTCACGCTGGAATCGGGGGATTTCGGCTGTTCTGTCTTGATGTTGCCCGTTGATTGGTGGCATTGCCTCCGGGCCGGAGGTCGGTGATCGTGTCGGGCCTAAATATGATCGGAAGCCACGATCGTCGGTTAGTGGTGACGGTCGTATGTGCAACCTGGGAACGGTCCGGACCGTCTCTCTGTGTGCGGTGCGCCGGATCGTCAGGGGCGTCGCTTCCGTCGGTGAAAGGTACGCGCATGTCAGGTCGGAGGGGCGAGAGCCCGGCTCGGGGCGAAGGCGTGCCCGCGACGGAGGACGCCGCGGGCTCCGTGCCCTCCCCGCGTGCCGGCGGCCGGGCGGAGGCCCGTCGCGCCGCCCAGGGCAAGGGCGGACGCGGCGGTGGCGGCGGCGGGAAAGCGGAGGCCGCGTCGGCGAGTGGCGGCCGGGCCGCCGCCCGCAAGAGCGCCAAGCCCAAGAAGAACGTGAAGAAGATCGTCGCCTGGTCGACGGCGGGCGTGCTGGTGGTCATCGCCGGCGTCGGCGGCGCGATCTACCTGAAGCTGAACGCCAACATCAAGTCCTTCGACGCCGACGCGATAGCCCGCAACCGCCCCCCGGAGGCGAAGGCCGACGCGGACGGCAACAAGCCGGTCAACATCCTGCTGATCGGTTCGGACAGCCGCGGCAAGAACAACGCTGACCTCGGCGGCGGCGAGGACGGGGGCGCCCGTTCGGACACCACGATCCTGCTGCACGTCTACGCCGACCACAAGCACGCCGTGGGGATCTCGATACCGCGCAACGCCAAGGTCGAGCTGCCGTCCTGCAAGCTGCCCAACGGCAAGTGGACCAAGGGCGGCAACACCGACCTGTTCAACGCCGCGTTCTCGATGGGCGGCAGCGACGACGGCAACCCGGCCTGCACCCAGAACACGGTGGAGAAGCTCACCGGCATCCGCGTCGACCACACCCTCGTCGTCGACTTCAACGGCTTCGCCTCGATGACCTCGGCCGTCAACGGCGTGGACATCTGCCTGCCGAAGCCGATCTACGAGGGTGACATCAACCCCAAGTTGAAGAAGAAGGGCGACCTCGTCCTTCCGCAGGGCAAGCAGACCGTGGAGGGCCAGAAGGCGCTCGACTACGTCCGGCTGCGGCACGGCATCGGCGACGGCTCGGACATCGGCCGGATGAAGCGCCAGCAGGCGTTCCTCGGTTCGCTCGCCAGCAAGATCAAGAAGGATGGGATGAGCCCCACCACCCTTCTGCCGCTGGCCGACGCCGCGACCAAGTCCCTGGTCGTCGACCCCGGCCTGGACTCCGCCGACAAGCTGCTCTCCTTCGGCCTGTCGCTGAAGAACATCGACATGCACGACCTCAAGTTCGTGACGGTGCCGTGGCGTTACCGCACCCAGGACCAGGACCTCGACCTGGTCCAGGCGGACGCCAGCAAGCTCTGGGAGACCCTCAAGGCCGACCAGACCATCGACGGCCAGAACGCCACCGGCCAGCAGCCGGACGCCCCGGCCGACGGCACCAGCCCGGCCCCGCAGCAGCCCGCGGCGCCCACCACCCCGGCCGCCCCGGCCGCGGACACCGCCAACTCGGCGATCAGGGTGGCGGTCTACAACGGAACGAGCGTCAACGGCCTGGCCGGAAAGGCGACCGAGCAGCTGAAGGGCGCCAAGTTCGCCGCCAGCACGGCGGGCCAGGCGGCGAGCACCAAGTACAAGACCACCACGATCGAGTACGGATCCGGGCAGAAGGCGAACGCCGAGAAGGTCGCCGCGCTGTTCCCGGGCGCCGGCCTGGAGCCCAGCAGCGCCCGGGGCATCTCGGTGATCGCCGGCCAGGACTTCGCCGCCGCGATGGGGATGGCCACCGGCGCCCCGGCCGGCGGCGGCGCGACGGCCGCCACCCCGGGCGTCCCGGCGCCCCCGCAGCCGCTGCCGACCACCATCACCAACGAGGCCCGTTCCGCGGACGACGACATCTGCGCGAACACCAGCTACGGCAGCGGCGGCTGACCGCACCCACCGGGTACCACGGGGACGACCCCCGGGCCGGCGTCCTCCGGGGCGCGCGGGCCCGGGGGTCGTGCCATGGTGGGCCTGGGGCCGTACGTCCCGGGGCCGAACGCCCCCGGGCGGGGACCCAGCGGTCACCGCGAAAGGCGGACCCATGCCCGAGATCGCCCTCCAGTTCGACATCGCCGCGCCCCGGGCCGTGGTGCTCGCCGCGCTCACCACGCACGACGGGCTGACCTCCTGGTGGACCACCGGCGTGGACCGGGACGGCGACGTCCTGCTGTTCGACTTCCCCGACGTCCCCGAGCCGTTCCGGCTGCGGGTGGAGCGGACCGACCCGGACCGGGTGGTGTGGACCAACGCCGGTTCCTTCCCGCCGCACTGGGCGGGCACCTGGATCAGCTGGGAACTGGCCGAGCTCCCCGCGGCCCCCGCCGCCCCGGACCGGCCCGCCGCGTCCGGGCGCACCCGGCTGCTGTTCCGGCACGGCGGCTGGCAGCCGGGCAGCGAGGAGGGCGTCCCGGCGGTGGCCGGCACCTGGGCCGAACTGCTGGTCCGGCTCAAGGACTACGCGCAGAGCGGCAAGGTGCAGCCCTACTTCGTCACCGCGCACCACCACGACGCCCCGTGAGCACTCCGTGAGCACCCCGTGGGCGCCCGGTGACGGCCCGGCGACCGGTCGCCCGCCAGGGCGCCGTCCGGTGGCGGGATCGCGGCGGCGGGCCGATGGTGGCGGTGTACCGCCGTCGTCCGGGCCGGGCCGGGCCCCCCCCCACCCCCCCCCCCCCGGGCCGCCCCCCCGCCGCACACCCCCCACCACCCCACCCCCCCCACCCGCCGGACCG
>NZ_JBHVRT010000034.1:83063-108922 GCF_042885555.1 Kitasatospora sp. NPDC058048
GGGGGGGGTGGGGGGGGGGGTCCCCCGGCGTGGGGGGGCGGGGCCCCCCCCCCCACCCGGCCCGGCCCGGACGACGGCCCGACCGTCCCGACCACCACAGCCGGCCACCACCGCCTCCGGGAGGCCCAGCAATGCCCGTAGTCACCGATCCGTACACGCCCGGCACCCCGTGCTGGGTCGACCTGATGGCGAGCGACCAGCAGGCCGCGCTCGACTTCTACCGCGACCTGTTCGGCTGGCAGGGCGAGGTCGGCCCGGCCGAATTCGGCGGCTACGCCGTGTGCCTGCTCAACGGCCGGCCGGTCGCCGGGATCATGGCGCAGATGGCGCCCGAGGGCCAGCCCGTGCCGCCCGTCGCCTGGACCACCTACCTCGCCTCGGACGACGCCGACGCGGCCCGGACCTCCATCACGGAGGCCGGCGGCACCGTCCTGTACGACCCGATGGACGTCGGCACGATCGGGCGGATGCTGGTCGCCGCCGACCCGACCGGCGCGGTGTTCGGGGTCTGGCAGGCGATGGACTTCATCGGCGCGGGCGTGGTCAACGAGCCCGGCGCGCTGGTCTGGAACGAGCTCAACACCGCCGACACCGGGACGGCCGGCAGCTTCTACCAGCCGGCCCTCGGGCTGCGCCCGGCCACCATCCAGGGCATGGACGGCTACTTCTCGCTCAACGTCGGCGAGCGCACGGTGGGCGGCATGCAGGCGATCCCCGGCTACCTGGCGCCCGGCACGCCCTCGCACTGGATGACCTACTTCTCGGTGGACAGCGCCGACTCCACGGTGGACGCCCTGGTCAAGGCCGGCGGCTCGGTGATCCAGCCGGCCTTCGACATGCAGTCCGGCCGGATGGCGGTGGTCCAGGACCCGCAGGGCGCGGTCTTCGCGGTCGTCGAGCCGCCCGAGGCGCAGATGCCCGACTCGCCGTAACCCCGTGCGGTCCCGTCCCGGTCCCACCCCGGCCCGGCCGGGCCGCCGGAAGCCGCCCTTCCCGCGACGCGCCGCCGGGAAATGGGCGGCTTCCCCCCGTTCCCGGGTAAGACTGCACCCATGCTGGGGCTACCGGACGACATCCGTGCTTTCCTCTTCGACCTCGACGGGGTGCTCACCCAGACCGCGAAGGTGCACGCCGCGGCCTGGAAGGACACCTTCGACGCCTTCCTGCGCGCCGAAGCCGCCCGCACCGGCGGGCAGTTCGTCCCCTTCGACGCCGTCACCGACTACGACACCTACGTGGACGGCCGCCCGCGCCTGGACGGCACCCGCGCGTTCCTGCTCGCCCGGGGCATCGAACTGCCCGAGGGCACCCCGGAGGACCCGCCCAACTCCCGTACCGTGCAAGGGATCAGCCGGGCCAAGAACGACACCGTGCTGCGGCTGATCCGGGAGCGGGGCGTCCAGCCGTACCAGGGCTCGGTGGACTATGTGCACCGGCTGCGCGCGGCCGGGCTGCCCAGCGCCGTGGTCTCCTCCAGCGCCAACTGCCGCGACGTGCTGCGGGCGGCCGGGATCGAGGAGCTGTTCGAGGTGATCGTGGACGGCAACGTCGCCAAGGCCGAGGGCCTGCCCGGCAAGCCCGCCCCCGACACCTACCTGTACGCCGCCCGCGCCCTCGGCGTCGAACCCGCCCGCGCCGCGGTCTTCGAGGACGCGCTCGCCGGGGTCGCCTCCGGCCGGGCCGGCGGCTTCGGCGCGGTGGTCGGGGTGGACCGCACCGGCCAGGCCGCCGAACTGCGCCGGGACGGCGCGACCGTGGTCGTCCAGGACCTCTCCGAGTTCCTGGGGGAGGGGGGAGCGTGAGCGAGCGCAGCGAGCGAATCATCGAGAGGCGCGTGTGGGCGAATGCCCCTGCCGAGCGCAGCGAGGTGGGCGCATGAGCCCCGGGGACAACTTCGCGATCGACCCGTGGCAGATCACCGAACAGGGCCTCGACCTGGCCTCGATGGCCCGCGCCGAGTCCGTCTTCGCGCTGTCCAACGGGCACATCGGCCTGCGCGCCAACCTGGACGAGGGCGAGCCGCACGGCCTGCCCGGCACCTACCTCAACGGTGTCTTCGAGCTGCGCCCGCTGCCGTACGGCGAGGGCGGCTACGGCTACCCGGAGTCCAGCCAGAGCGTCATCAACGTGACCAACGGCAAGATCATCCGGCTGCTGGTGGACGACGAGCCCTTCGACCTGCGCTACGGCGAACTCGTCAGCCACAAGCGCTGGTTGGACTTCCGCGAGGGCCTGCTGCACCGCGAGGCCGAGTGGACCTCCCCGGCCGGGCGGACGATCAAGGTGCGCTCCTCCCGGCTGGTCTCGCTCACCCAGCGCGCGATCGCCGCCGTCGAGTACAGCGTCGAGGCGGTGGACGGCCCGGTGCGGATCGTGCTCCAGTCCGAGCTGGTCGCCAACGAGCAGCTGCCCGGCGGTCCCGAGGGCGACCCGCGGGCCGCCGCGGTGATGGAGGCGCCGCTGCAGCCCGAGGCGCACCACGCCAGCGCCACCAAGGCCGTTCTGGTGCACCGCACCCGCTACAGCGGCATCCGGGTCGCGGCCGGGATGGACCACATCATCGAGGGCCCGGAGAAGTCCGACACCGTCGCCGAGTCCGAGGCCGACCACTGCCGGATCAGCGCTACCACCGTGCTCAAGGCCGGCCAGCGGCTGCGGCTGACCAAGTTCATCGCCTACGGCTGGTCCGGCACCCGCTCGCTGCCCGCCGTCCGGGACCAGGTGGAGGCCGCGCTGACCGCCGCCCGCTACACCGGCTGGGACGGGCTGGTCGCCGAACAGGCCGCGTTCCTCGAGGAGTTCTGGGCGACCAGCGACATCGCGATCGAGGGCGACGTCGAGCTCCAGCAGGCCGTCCGGTTCGCCGTCTTCCACGTCCTGCAGGCGGGCGCCCGCAGCGAGGAGCGGGCCATCCCCGCC
Organism: Kitasatospora sp. NPDC058048; assembly: GCF_042885555.1. Classification (NCBI taxonomy): domain Bacteria; kingdom Bacillati; phylum Actinomycetota; class Actinomycetes; order Kitasatosporales; family Streptomycetaceae; genus Kitasatospora; species Kitasatospora sp. NPDC058048. Next base: position 85,983 of record NZ_JBHVRT010000034.1, read on the forward strand.
AAGGGCCTGACCGGGCCCGGCTACGACGGGCACAGCTTCTGGGACACCGAGACCTTCGTCCTGCCGGTGCTCACCTACTGCCTGCCCGCCGCCGTCAACCAGGCCCTGCGCTGGCGGCACACCACCCTGCCGCTGGCCCGCGAGCGGGCCGTCCAACTCGGCCTGTCCGGCGCGGTGTTCCCGTGGCGGACGATCCGCGGCGAGGAGTGCTCCGGGTACTGGCCGGCCGGCACCGCGGCCTTCCACATCGGCGCCGACATCGCCGCCGCCGTCGCCCGCTACGTCCGGGCCACCGGCGACGCCGAGTTCGAGCGCGAGTACGGGCTCGAACTGCTCGTCGAGACCGCCCGGATGTGGCGCTCGCTCGGCCACCACGACGTGTCCGGGAGGTTCCGCATCGAGGGCGTCACCGGCCCCGACGAGTACAGCGCCGTCGCGGACAACAACGTCTTCACCAACCTGATGGCGCAGAGCAACCTGCGGGCCGCCGCCGAGGCCGCCGTCCGCCACCCGCACGAGGCCTCGCTGCTCGGCGTGGACACCGAGGAGACCGCCGCCTGGCGCGACGCGGCCGCCGCGATGTACATCCCGTACGACGAGGACCTCGGCGTCCACCCGCAGGCCGACGGCTTCACCCACCACCAGGTCTGGGACTTCGAGCGGACCCCGCCGGAGAAGTACCCGCTGCTGCTGCACTTCCCGTACTTCGACCTGTACCGCAAGCAGGTGGTCAAGCAGGCCGACCTGGTGCTCGCCATGCAGGTCCGAGGCGACGCCTTCACCGACGAGCAGAAGGCCCGCAACTTCGCCTACTACGAGCGGCTGACCGTCCGGGACTCCTCGCTCTCCGCCTGCACCCAGGCGGTCATCGCCGCCGAGGTGGGCCAGCTCGACCTCGCCTACGACTACACGGCCGAGGCGGCGCTGATGGACCTGCACGACCTCGGCGGCAACACCCGGGACGGCCTGCACATGGCCTCGCTCGCCGGGGCCTGCATCGCCCTGGTGGCCGGCTTCGGCGGGCTGCGCGACCACAGCGAGACGCTCTCGTTCCGGCCGCGGCTGCCGTCCGGGCTGATGCGGCTGAGCTTCTCGCTGCTGGTGCGCGGGCACCTGCTCGGCGTCGAGATCACCCATGAGCGCACGACGTACACGCTGCGCCGCGGCGAGGTCCTCCACCTGCGGCACGACGGCGAGGCGGTGCAGGTCGAGTCCGGTTCCCCGGTCACCCTGGCGACCACCGTCCCGCCCGCGCAGGAGCGGGTCGCCCAGCCCCCGGGCCGCGAACCCGGCCGCCGCCAGCCCCAGGCCGGCCTCGCGGCCGGCAAGCTCGGCCAGCAGGACCACCTGGCGGCCGAGTAGCCCGTACCCCGCTCACTCCTTCGGCCCGCCCCGGCTGCGCCCGCCACCTCCCCGGCGGAGGGTGCAGGTGTCCCGTGGCGACCGAAGGAGCACAGCCGTGGTGAGCGTGGCCGAACAGATGGTGGAAGTGCTCCGGCAGGCCGGGGTGGAGCGGGTCTACGGCGTCGTCGGAGACAGCCTCAACCCCGTCGTGGACGCGATCCGCCGGGCCGACGGCATCAGCTGGGTGCACGTGCGCAACGAGGAGGCCGGCGCCTTCGCGGCCGCCGCCGAGGCCGAACTCTCCGGCCGGCTCGCGGTCTGCGCCGGGTCCTGCGGCCCCGGCAACACCCACCTGATCCAGGGCCTGTACGACGCCCAGCGCAGCGGCCTGCCCGTGCTCGCGCTCGCCTCCCACATCCCGTCCGGGCAGATCGGCACCGGCTTCTTCCAGGAGACCCATCCCGAGCGGGTGTTCACCGACTGCAGCAACTGGTGCGAGATGCTCTCCACCCCCGCCCAGCTGCCCCGCCTGCTGCGGGTCGCCGTCCAGCACGCGCTGGGCTCGCACGGCGTCTCGGTGCTCGCCTTCCCCGGGGACGTCGCCGCGCTCCCGGCCGCCGCACCCACCGGCACCAGCCACTTCCTCACCGAGGAGGCCGTCGCCGCGCCGCCCTGGTCCCAGGTGCAGGAGCTGGCCCGGCTGCTCAACGCGGCCCGCAAGGTGGTCCTGTTCTGCGGCGCCGGGGTGCGTGCGGCGCACGCCGAGGTGATGGCGGCCGCGCAGGCCCTGAACGCGCCGATCGGCCACTCCCTGCGCGGCAAGGAGTGGATCCAGTTCGACAACCCGTACGACGTCGGCATGAGCGGACTGCTCGGCTACGGCGCCTGCCACGAGGCGCTGCACTCCGCCGACCTGGTGCTGCTGCTCGGCACCGACTTTCCGTACGACTCCTTCCTGCCGCAGGCGCACACCGTCCAGGTCGACCACGATGCCACCCGGCTCGGCCGCCGCACCCCGCTCGACCTGGCCGTCCACGGCGACGTGGCCGCCACCCTGCGGGCCGTGCTGCCGCTGCTGGACGCCACCCGGGACCGCGCCTTCCTGGACGGGATGCTGCGCAAGCACTGCCGGGCGCTGGAGGACGTGGTCGGCGCGTACACCCGGGACATCGAGAAGCACCTGCCGATCCACCCCGAGTACGTCGCCTCGGTGCTGGACGAGGTGGCCGCCGAGGACGCGGTGTTCACCGTGGACACCGGCATGAACAACGTCTGGGCCGCCCGCTACCTCCAGCCCAACGGCCGCCGCCGGGTGATCGGCTCCTTCCTGCACGGCTCGATGGCCAACGCCCTCCCGCACGCGATCGGCGCCCAGCTCGCCTGTCCGGGGCGGCAGGTGGTCGCGATGGCGGGCGACGGCGGGATCGGCATGCTGCTCGGCGAGCTGCTCACGGTGGCCAAGCACCGGCTGCCGGTGAAGACGGTGGTCTTCAACAACGGCGCACTGGGCATGATCAAGCTGGAGATGCTGGTCTCCGGCTACCCGGAGTCCGAGATCGACAACGGGGACGTGGACTACGCCGGGATCGCCCGGGCGATGGGCATCCAGGCCAAGCGGGTCACCGAGCCGGCCCGGGTCCGGGAGGCGCTGGCGGAGGCGCTGGAGCGGCCGGGCCCGGCGCTGGTGGACGTGGTCACCGACCCCAACGCGCTGTCCATCCCGCCGCACATCACCGCCGCCCAGCTGAAGGGCTTCGCCCTGGCGGCGGGCCGGACGGTGCTCTCGGGCGGCGTCGGGCGCATGGTCGACCTGGCCCGGAGCAATCTGCGGAACATCCCGCGGCCGTGAGCGCCGGGACGCGGACCCCTCGGGACTCTTGCCTCTGAGGCAAATTTCTTGCCTCTGCGGCACGCCGGGTGTCCACTGGACACATGACCAGCAGCTCCACCGGTGCCGCCACGACCGGCGAACAGCTCGACGACCAGGAGGTCGCCGGACTCGCCGCCCGCCTCCGTGAGCACCGGCTCAGCAGTCGCCTCACGCTGGAGGTGGCCGCCGGACGGGTCGGACTCTCCCCAGCCTATCTGTCCCGGCTGGAGACCGGCCGACGGCAGCCCTCGCTGCCCGTCCTGCTCGGCCTCGCCCGCGCGTACGGGACCTCGGTCTCCGGCCTGCTCGGCGAGACCCTCGCCGAGCCGGACCCGATCGTCCGCGGCGGCGCCATCGAGCCCGGCCGGGCCGGCGGCTGGGGCTACCGGCGGGCCGGCGCCCCCGGTCGCGCCATGCAGGCCCTGCGGGTGCACGTCCCGCCGGGCGTGCAGGACTCGGTGGTCCGGGTCCACCCGGGCGAGGAGTGGTTGTACGTCCTGAAGGGCGCGCTCCGGGTCACCCTCGGCGACCGCGTCCACCAGCTCGGGGTGGGCGACTCCGCCCACTACGACTCGCTCACGCCGCACTGCATCGCCGCGGAGTCGGACAGCGGCGTCGAACTGCTCTTCGTCCACACCCTGCTGCAGAGCCCCGGCGGCGAACTCTGCCTCGGCGGCGGCCCCGCCGCCGTTCACTGACCAGCCGTCAGAACACCCCGGAGGAGATCACCATGGCCGATCCCACCACCACCGCCACCCCGGCCGGTGCCGCTGACACCGCCGCGGGTCCGAAGACCATGGACGCCGGCAAGTGGGCCAACAAGCGCGTCTACCACCGCCTGGTGATCTACACCGCCGGCATCCACATCTTCGCCGGCTTCATCATCCTCCTGTTCGAACTGGGCAGCCGCAACAAGTAGTTCGAACCCCTGACCGTCCGCCCGCCCCCCACCCCCGAGGGAGGCGGGCGGACCCCCTCCCCGAACCGGCCCCGCGACCGACCTCGCTCAGGCCCCGCGCAGCAGCTCGCACAGGGCCCGGACGGCCCCGGCGAAGGCGTGCTCCGGCGGGGTGGCGTAGCCGATGACCAGGGCGGGCGGGGCTTCGGCGGTGGCCGGGGTGACGCGGTGCCGGGTGAGGCCGCCGAGGGAGAGGCCGGCCTGCTGGGCGCGGGCGACGAGTTCGGCTTCCGGGGTGGAGCCGGGCGGCAGCTGGAGCACGGCGTGCAGGCCGGCCGCGATGCCGGTGACCCGGACGTGCGGGGCGTGTTCGGCGAGCGCCGAGACCAGGTGGTCGCGCCGGCGCCGGTAGTGCAGGCGGCAGCGCCGCACATGGCGGTCGTAGGTGCCGGAGGTGATCAGTTCCGCCAGCGTCAGCTGGTCCAGCACCGGGGACATCGTGTCGGCCAGCGCCTTGAGCCGGGCGACCGGCTCGACCAGCGCGTCCGGCAGGGCCAGCCAGGCCAGCCGCAGGCCCGGTGCGAGGCTCTTGGCGGCCGTTCCGGCGTACACCACCCGCTCCGGGTCCAGCGCCTGCATGGCGCCGAGCGGCTGCCGGTCGTAGCGGAACTCGCCGTCGTAGTCGTCCTCGACGACGTACCGGTCGTGTTCCCGCGCCCACCGCACCGCCTCCGCCCGCCGGTCGGCGGAGAGCGCCGCGCCGGTGGGGTACTGGTGGGCCGGGGTGAGCAGGACGGCGCCCGCCCGGCTGTCGAGCCGGTCGACCAGGGCGCCGTCCGCGTCCAGCGGCACCGGGGCGGTGGCCAGCCCGGCGGCCCGGGCGACCGCGTGCTGCGGCGGCAGCCCGTACTCCTCGACGGCCAGAGCGCGGGCGCCGCGTTCCCGCAGGGCGGCGCAGAGCAGGCCGAGGCCCTGGGTGACGCCGGTGCAGACGAGCAGGTGGTCGGGGTCGGTGCGGACGCCGCGGACCCGGGCCAGGTAGTGGGTGAGCGCCTGCCGCAGTTCGATCCGGCCGAGTGGGCTGCCGTAGTCGAGGGCCTCGTGCGGTGCGGTGGCGAGGGCGCGGCGGGCGGCGGCGAGCCAGGCGGTGCGGGGGAAGAGCGAGAGGTCGGGCCGTCCGGACATCAGGTCGTACCGGGCGGTCGGGCGCCTCGGCGACGGTCGGGGGGCCGGCCGCCGGCCCTGGGGCGGTTCCGGCGCGGTCCGTCGGGCGACGGTGGTTCCGGAGCCCTGCCGGGAGCTGAGCCAGCCTTCCGCGGTGAGCTGGCCGTACGCCTCGACCACGGTGTTGCGGGCGATCCCGAGGTCCTCGCCGAGCGCCCGGGAGGACGGCAGCCGGGTGCCGGGGGCGAGCCGCCCGTCCTGGACGGCCTCGCGCAGCGCGTCCTCCAGGGCGGCCCGCAGCCCGGCGCCGGCGGCCCGCCGCTCGGTGAGGTCCAGGTGCAGGTCGCCGCCGAAGGTGGTCCAGGAGGTGGTCCGGGAGGTGCTCACAGCCCCCATTCTCGCGTGGCGGGGCGGCGGGGTGCCGGGGGTCGCCAGGTGGTGCCGGCGGGCTCCTCGACGGTGGTGGGGGCGGTGCGGGTGGTCACGGTGTCCTCCCGGTCGGTTAGCGTCCGTCACCGGACCGACGGACCCCGACGCGAGGATGTGACAGGGTGAGCGAGGAAATCCCCCCGGCCGCACCGGCCGAGCCTGCCGAACTGGCCGAACTGGCCCGGCGTTTCGAGGCGGAGCGCCCCCAACTGCGGGCGGTGGCCTACCGGATGCTCGGGTCGATCGCCGAGGCCGAGGACGCCGTCCAGGAGGCCTGGCTGAAGCTGGGCCGCAGTGACGCGGGCGGGGTGCGCAACCTCGGGGCCTGGCTCACCACGGTCGTCGGCCGGGTCTGCCTGGACCAGTTGCGCTCCCGCGCCTCCCGCCGGGAGGACCCGATGCCCGAGCAGGAGGACCGGGTGCGGCTGCCGGACCCGGTGGTCGGCGGGCTGTCGGCGCTGGACCCGGTGCACGAGGTCCTGGTCGCGGACTCGGTCGGGATCGCGCTGATGGTGGTGCTGGAGACGCTCTCCCCGGCCGAGCGGGTGGCCTTCGTGCTGCACGACATGTTCGAGGTGCCCTTCGACGGGATCGCCGAGGTGCTGGGCCGCACCTCCGCCTCCACCCGGCAGCTGGCCAGCCGCGCCCGCCGCCGGGTCCGGGGCGCCACCCCGGCCGCGGACTCCGACAACGCCCGCAAGCGCACGGTGGTGGAGGCCTTCCTGAGCGCCGCCCGGGGCGGCGACTTCGACGCCCTGCTGACCGTGCTCGACCCGGACGTGGTGGCCCGGTCGGACGGCGGCACGCTGGTGCCGAGCGCGCTGCGCCGCGGTGCGGCGGACGTCGCCTCGCAGGCGATCACGTTCGCCCGCTTCGCCGCCGAGGGCCGGATCGTCCTGGTCAACGGCTCGCCCGGGGTGGTGTCCTTCGCCGAGGGCCGTCCGCTGTCGGTCATGTCGTTCACCGTCCACGGGGGCCGCATCACCGCGCTGGACATCCTCACCGATCCCGTCCGCCTGGCCGCCCTGGGCCTCACGGCGTGACCGGTCGGGCCGCCCGGCGGGCTGCCGGGCGGCCCGGTCCCGGGATCAGGCCAGCCCGCCCGCGGCCCGGAGGTTCTGTCCGGTGAGCCAGCGCCCTTCGGGCCCGGCCAGGAAGGCCACGACGTCGGCGATGTCCTCGGGCCGGCCGAGGCGGCGCAGCGGGGTGAGGCCGGCCACGCGGTCGAGGGCCTCGGGCGGGTTGGTGCCGCGCAGCAGGTCGGTGTCGGTGGCGCCGGGCGAGACGGTGTTGACGGTGATCCCGCGCGGACCCAGTTCGACGGCGGCCACGGCGGTGAGCTGCTCGACGGCGCCCTTGCTGGCGGCGTACGCGGCGATGCCGGGGACGGGCCGGACGGTGTTCACCGTCGAGATGTTGACGATCCGTCCGCCGTCGCGCATCCGGCGGGCGGCGTAGCGGACGGTGGTGAAGGCGGTGCGGGTGTTGACCGTGAACAGGGTGTCGAGGTCCGCGTCGTCCAGCTCGGCCAGCGGGGTCGGGGTGAAGGCGCCGGCGGCGTTGTTCACCAGGACGTCCAGTCCGCCGAGCCGCTCCTCGGCCTCGGCCATCAGCCGCTCGGCGGCACCGGCCTCGCCGAGGTCGGCCCGCAGCGCCCAGGCACGGCCGCCCTCGGCCTCCACGGCACGGACGACCTCGGCGGCGGCCCGCTCGTCGTGGGCGTAGCCGAGGACGACCTGCGCGCCGTCGCGGGCCAGCCGCCGGACGACGGCCCGCCCGATGCCCCGCGAGCCGCCCGTGACGACCGCCGCCTTCCCCGTGAGCGGGGCCGGCCCGCCCTGTTCCTCAACCACGTTTCCTCCACGTCCTGTTCGCCGTCGTTTCCCGGGCCACTGTCGCACGCGCGCTACCGTGCCGCCCATGGCGAACTTCGTGCCGTTGGCGGGCGCCCGGCCCGGGGCGCGGGCCCTGGCCGGGGTGGTCCGGACGGCTCAGAGCGACAGGTAGACCGCGCTGCCGACGCCGGCCAGGAAGCAGTAGAGCGCGAACGGCGTCAGGCTGCGGGTCTCGAAGTACCTGGTGAGGAAGCGCACCGAGACGTAGCCGGCCACGAAGGCGGCGAGGCTGCCCGCGAGGACCGGGCCGAGCACGCCGGAGTTCTCCGGCTTGAACAGCTCCGGCACCTTCAGCACCGAGGCGGCCAGGATGACCGGGGTGGCGAGCAGGAAGGAGAACCGGGCCGCGTCCTCGTGGTGCAGTCCGCGCAGGATGCCGGCGCTCATGGTGACGCCGGAGCGGCTGATGCCGGGGAACAGCGCGAGGATCTGCGCGGCGCCGATCCAGGCGCCCTGCCCGTAGCCGAGCCGGGTCAGCCGGTGGTCGGAGGCGATCGCCGGGTCCGCGCCCGGCTCGTCGTCGGCGGCGGCGGTGATGCGTCCGGCCCGGCGGCGGCCGGTGCCGCCGCGCTTGAGCCGCTCGGCGCCGAGCAGCACGAGGCCGTTGAGGGCGAGGAAGACCGCGGCCGGGACGGGCTTGCCGAGCGCGTTGCGCAGGGCCTTCTCCAGCACCAGGCCGGCCACGCCGACCGGGATGGTGGAGAGGACGAGCAGCCAGGCGAGCCGCTCGTTGCGGGTCTCCACCCGGCGGTGCCGGATCGAGCCGAACAGCCCGTCGACCACCCGGACCCAGTCCTTGCGGAAGTAGACCACCAGCGCGAGCGCGGTGGCCAGGTGCAGGGCGACCAGGGCGGCGAGGTACGAGGAGCCCTCGGCGGTCATGTCGAGGTCGTGCTGGATCCTTCCGCCGACCAGGGCGGGCAGCAGGATGCTGTGGCCGAGACTGGAGACCGGGAAGAGTTCCGTCACGCCCTGGAGCAGGCCGACGCCTATCGCTTCCGGGTAGGTCAGGGTCGACATCGCGCACCTTCGCTCGGGGGTCGGTGGCCGCCCGGATCCGGGGCCGTCGCGAAGCTACTACGGGCATGTAGACGTTCGCCAACCCCGCCGTCGGAAGTTCACCGACCGTACGGCTGCGCGACACCGGGGCCGAAATGACCGATCAGCGCCGCCGCCACGGAGGCCAGGACGGTGGCGGACGGGACGGTCCGGTGCGCGGCGTCGCCGAACAGCACGAGGGCGGTCACCGCGGCCGGTGTGCCCGCCAGCGGCAGGGCGACGGTCAGCGCGGCGAGCAGACGGGGGCGGGGGCGGGGCGCGGGGTCCGGGTGGGTCACGGCGGTCTCCTTCGGGCTCGACCCGCGCCACGATGCCGCCTCCCGCAGCGTCAGGTGCAAGTCCTTTTCCGCCGCCGCCGACGTGGGGCCGGCTGCCGTCGGTCCTTCCTCAGGTTGCCGCGACCCGCCGCCACCCCGGCCCGTCCGCGGCCACCGGCGCGGCCGCGAAGTCGTAGCGCAGCAGGTCCGGTCCGAGCGCGAGCAGCGAGATCGAGGAGGAGCCCCAGATCCGTCCGTCGCCGAAGTCCCGCCGCTGGACGAGCGCGGCGTCCGCGTCCGGGGCCAGCCCGTCCCCGGCGACGATCGGCAGCCACCCGCCCCAGGCCGCCTCGGCCGGTCCGCCGGCGGTCGGTCCGGGCCGGGGCACGGCGGTGAAGCGGGACCGGAAGTGGGCGGCCCGCGCGGCCATCAGGGCGCGGATCCGCTCGGAGGCGGTCCGGCCGGCCGCCAGGCCCTCCAGCCCGTCGTTGAGCACCACGCTCAGGCCGGACGGCAGTTCGCGCTCCTCCAGCCGCCCGCCGCCCCAGCTGAACACCCGGGCGCCGTCGGCCCGGGCCAGGACGAGGTGGAACGGGTCGTACGGGGTGAGGTCGAGGTGGCCGATCCCGCCCTCCCGGAGGGCGGTGAGCGGCAGCCGGCCGCGGGTGCGCCGGGCGTCGGCGGGGGCGAGCGGGCCGAAGCCGTTCAGCAGGCAGGCGGCGGTGCGCCGGCCGGGGTCGACGGCCAGCCAGGTGCCGCCGGCCGCGAGGTCCAGTCCGCCGAGCAGTTCCGGACGGTCCGGCCAGTGGTGGCCGGGCGGCAGCCAGGCGCGGCCCAGGTACTCGTCCCGGACGGACAGCAGCAGCACCGGGACGGCCGCTCCGGGCTCGATGCTGACGAACGCCGTGCACACGACCGTGCCCCCTGACCTCGACCTTCGGCGACCTCCTGCCGACGATCCCCTGCCAGCGATCCTCGCACGGTCGTTCGTACGCCGGAAGTAGCCGGAAGTAGCCGGAAGCAGCCGGAAGCAGCCGGAAGTGGCCGGGACGTGCCCGGGAAGTGGCCCAAGGAACGGGTGGCCGAACGCACCAGGACGCCAGGCCACCGCGCTCCTAGGCTGGCGGCCATGACGACGAACGAGACGACGGCCGTGACGACCGGCACGCACGGGGCCCCGGTGCCCGCCCCCGAGCAGCGCCTGCTGATGCACAAGCTCGCCCCCGCCTACTACCAGGCGATGATCGCCGTGGACCGGGCCTCCCGGGAGGGCCTCGACCCGGTGATCGCCGAGCTGGTCAAGGTGCACGCGTCGATGATCAACGGCTGCGCCTTCTGCATCGACATGCACTCCACCGACGCCCGCAAGCACGGCGAGCAGGACCACCGCCTGGTCTCCCTGCCGGCCTGGCGCGAGACCCCGTGGTTCACCGCCCGCGAGCGCGCCGCCCTGGCCCTCACCGAGTCGGTCACCCTGCTGACCCGGGGCCACGTGCCGGACGCCGTGTACGCGGAGGCCGCCGAGCAGTTCGACGAGACCGAGCTGGCCCAGCTGATCGCGCTGATCGCCACCATCAACGCCTGGAACCGGATCGGCGTGTCCACCCGCATGAGCCCGGCCGCCAGGTGAGCGCCGCGGACCCCGCCGTCGGGCGGGAGAGGGCCCGGCTGCTGCGCGAGCTGCACCGCCCGGGCGAGCCGCTGGTGCTGGCGAACGCCTGGGACGTGCCGAGCGCCCGGCTGGTGGCCGCCGCCGGGGCGCGGGCGGTGGCGACGGCCAGCGCGAGCGTGTCCTGGTCGCTGGGCAGCGCGGACGGCGGCGGCGCCGACCCCGAGCAGGTGCTGGCCCGGACCGCCCAGGTGGTCCGCGCGGTCGACCTGCCGGTCACCGCGGACCTGGAGGGCGGCTACGCGGACACCGCCGCCGGCGTCGGCGGGACGGTCGCCGCGCTGATCGCCACCGGCGCCGTCGGGGTGAACCTGGAGGACGAGGGCCGTCCCCCGGAGGAGGCCGCCGAGCGGATCGCGGCCGCCAGGGCCGCGGCGGACGCGGCCGGCGTGCCGCTCTTCGTCAACGCCCGCACCGATGTCTTCCTGCACGGGATCGGCGCCCCGGAGGGCCGGTTGGACGACGCGGTGCACCGGCTGCGGGCGTACGTCGCGGCGGGCGCGGACGGGGTGTTCGTCCCCGGGGTGGCCGACCCGGAGACCATCGCCGCCCTGGTCGCGGCCGTCCCGGCGCCGCTGAACGTGCTGGCCGGTCCCGGCTCCCCGGCGGTCGCCGAACTCGCGAAGCTCGGCGTGGCCCGGATCAGCCTGGGCCCGGGCCTGGCCGAGGTGGCGTACGCGGCGGTCCACCGGGCCGCCCGGGAGGTGTACGGGAGCGGCACGTTCGGCGCGTTCGCCGAAGGGCTGAGCTACCCGGAGCTCAACCGGCTGTCCGCGGGCTGAGCCCCGCGGCCCGGGTGCCGCGCGTCGGGTGTCGCCCGTCGAGTGCCGTGGGCGGCCGACCGTTCGGGGGTCGGCCGGCCGCCCACGGGCCGGTCGCCGGGCGGGTGCGCCACCGGGCCGTCCGGTCACCCGGCCACCCGGCCACCGACCGCCCGGTCACCTGATCGGCGGTCGATCAGTTGAGGACGTGCCCGCTGAGCCCCGGGTGGTCCAGCTGGTTGGTCCCGATCGCCTCGATCTCGTTGGCCGGCTTGCCGACCAGCGGGAGCGTGCCCACGGTCCTCAGGGCGAGGTCGGCGGGAGAGACTTCGAGCCCGTCGGTGAGCCCGCCGGTGACGTCCGGGGAGGAGGCGGTCTGGGTGGTGGCGGAGGCCGCCGGGACGGCGAGGGCGAGGCCCGCCATGGTGAGGGCGGCCAGGGTGGCGAGTTTCTTCATGCCCTGGCGAACGACCCGGACCGCCCTCAGGTAACCGGCCGGCTCAGACCGTCACCCACAGGGTGCGCACGCTGTTGCTGACGAACGAGGCGATCGGCTCGTTCGTCCGCCCCTGCGCCGGGGCCAGCCCGGGGAAGCGGGCGAACAGGTGCCGCAGCGCCGTCTCGGCCTCCAGCCGGGCGAGCCCGGAGCCGAGGCAGAAGTGCGGGCCGTGGCCGAGCGACAGGTGCTTGGCGGGCTGCCGGGTCAGGTCGAAGCGGTCCGCGTCCGGGTAGTGCCCGGAGTCCCGCCCGGCCGCCGCGTACGAGGCCAGCAGCGCCTCGCCGCGCCGGATCACCACGTCGCCGACCGCGATGTCCTCGGCCGCGTAGCGCAGCGGGAACTGCCCGACCGGGGAGTCGAAGCGCAGGGTCTCCTCGACCACCGCCGACCACGGCTGTTCCCCGTCCAGGACGAGCCGCAGCTGGTCCGGGTGCGCGAGCAGGGCGCGGACGGCGTTGGTGATCAGGTTGAGCGTGGTCTCGTGCCCGGCGACCAGCATCAGCAGCAGGGTGCCGACCAGCTCGGCCTCGCTGAGCCGCTGCCGGTCGAGGGGGTGGCCGGCCTCGCGGACCGCGATCAGGTCGCTGGTCAGGTCGTTGCCGGGCTCGGCCCGCTTGGCCGCCACCACCGAGGCCAGCAGCGCGTTCAGGCCCCGCTGCGCGGCCAGGGCCGCCGCCGGGGTGGCCGAGCTGGAGACCATGGTGTCGGAGAGCTCGTGCAGTTCGTCCTGCTGCTCCAGCGCGAGGCCGAGCAGTTCGCCGATCACCTGCATCGGCAGCGGGTAGGCGAAGTGCCGCCGCAGGTCGAACGCGCCCTCCAGCTTCGCGACCTCGTCGAGCAGCGCGATCGTCCGGGCCTCGACGGCGGGGGCCAGGTCGGCGATCCGGCGCGGGGTGAAGGCCTGCGAGACCAGCCCGCGCAGCCGCCGGTGGTCCTCGCCGTCGGCGGTGACCATGCCGGGGACGGCGATGAAGTTGAGCAGCGGCCAGCCCTCCGGCAGCCGCCCCTCCCGGAAGGTGTTCCAGAGCCGGGCGTCCTTGCCGACCCGGGGGTCGGCCAGCAGCGACTGGAGGGTGTCGTGGTGGGTTACCGCCCAGACCACCACCCCGCCAGGGAGCTCCACCAGGACCGCGGGGCCGGCCGCGCGGAGTCGGGCGTTCTCGCCGTGCTGGTCGCGGCCGAAGGGGTCGAGTCTGATGGGCTCGGCGCGGGTTCCGGCGTCGGTGGTGGTGTCCATGCGGGCCTCTCGGGGGCTGGCGGGCGGGGCGGGGTGAAGGCGCTGTAGAGCACCGGGAGGGCGGTCAGGGCCCGGGACCACGGGGACGGGCGCCAGGTCAGCTCTCCTGCCGGTACGGCCAGTTGGAGGTCGGGGAGACGGTGCAGCAGGGTCTCGACGGCGGTCTCGACGATGATCCTGGCCGGGTGCTGGGCCGGGCAGACGTGCCGGCCCGCGCCCCACGCCAGGTGCGCCCGGTTGCCGCCGAGCGAGCCCTGGGCGGCGGCGGACACGCCCTGCGCGGCCGGGTCGGCGTTGGCCGCGGCCAGGCCGAGGACGAGCATGTCGCCGGCGCTGATGTACTGGCCGCCGAGCACGGTGTCGCCGGTGGCCCAGCGGCCGGGGAAGTTCTGCGTCGGCGGGTCGCGCCAGAGCACCTCCTCCAGCGCGTCGGAGACGGTCAGCCGTCCGCCGGTGAGGGTGGCCCGGAAGCGCCGGTCGGTGAGCAGCAGCCGCAGGGTGTTCCCGGTCCAGCAGATGGTGGTCTCGTTCCCGGCGACCATCATCACCACCAGGTGGTGCACCGCCTCCTCGTCGGTCAGCGCGGCCGGGTGGGCCAGCAGCCAGGAGGTGAGGTCGGCGCTGGGCGTGGCCCGGCGGCGCCGCACCAGGTCGACCAGGACCGCCTGGAACTCCTGGTTGGCGCGCACCGATTCGGCGCCGCTGTCGGCGATGTGGTGGATCAGCCGGATGAGGTGCGGGCCGGCGTCGGCGGGCAGGCCGAGCAGCTGGGTGAAGACCAGCAGCGGCAGCCGGCGCGCGTACTGGGCGACCAGGTCGGCGGTGCCGTCCGGGCCCCAGCCGTCGATCAGCCCGTTGGCGGCGGCCTCGGTGGTGCCGCGCAGCTGGCGGTGGTCGATCTGGGCGAGGGTGTCCGAGACGGCGCAGCGCAGCCGCTGGTGCTCGGCGCCGTCCAGGTTGAGCAGGGTGGGCCGCCAGGAGGTCATCGGCAGCAGCCGGGAGTCGGCCGCCAGCCGGCCCTCGGCGGGCACCCGCCAGCGGCGCGAGTCCTTGGAGAACAGCGCCTCGTTGCGGGTGAGTTCGAGCAGCTCGGCGTAGCCGAGGACGAGCCAGGCCTCGACCCCGGGCTCCAGCTCGATGGGGGCGACCGGCCCGTAGCGCTCGCGCAGCCGGGCGTACAGGCCGTGCGGGTCCTCGGCGACGGCCGGGCCGTACAGCGGCGTCAGCGGGACGCCCACGGGCAGTCCGCCGGGCAGGCCGGTGCCGTGGGCGACCGGGCACCCGGCGGCGCCGGGGGGTTCGGGGGTGGTCATCCCTGGAGCTCCAGGATCGAGCTGCGGTGCAGGTGGTCGACGAAGTCGATCAGCAGGTCGTAGGACTGCCGGCGGTCGCGTGCGTCGCAGTGCAGGATCGGCACCTCCGGCAGCAGGTCCAGCGCCGAGCGCAGTTCCTCCTCCGGGTAACCCGGGGTGTCCGGGAAGGTGTTGACCGCGACCGCGAACGGGATGCGCTGCTCCTCCAGCCGGCCGAGCACGTCGAAGCTCTCGTCCGGGCGGCGCAGGTCGACCATGGCGATGGCGCCGAGCGCGCCGCGCGACAGGTCGTCCCAGAGCGGCCAGAACCGCTGCTGCCCGGGCGTGCCGAACAGGTACAGCGCGAGCCGCGAGTTGAGCGTGATCCGGCCGAAGTCCAGCGCCACCGTGGTGGTGGTCTTGCCGGGGCGCCCGGTGAGGTCGTCGATGCCCGCGCTGGCGGCGGTCATGGTCTCCTCGGTGCGCAGCGGGGTGATCTCGCTCAGCGAGCCGACCAGGGTGGTCTTGCCCACCCCGAACGGACCGGTGACCAGGATCTTGACCGCGCCCTGCACCGAGGAGGGCAGGTACTGCGGTCCGTCGGCGGCACCGGCCGCGTCGGTTGCGTCCGGGGCGTCGGGGACGGCTTCAGCGGAGTTGGCGGAGGCCAACGAGCACCTCCTCCAGGAGGGTTGCGGGCAGGCGTTCGGCCTGCGGGACGGGCGGGAGCACCTGCACGGCGCCGAGGTCCCACAGGTCTCCGACCAGCACCTTGACGACGCCGAGCGGCAGCCCCAGGTGGGCCGCCACCTCGGCGATGGACAGCAGGCTGTGGCAGAGGTCGAGGATGCGCCGGTGCTCGCGGTTCAGCAGCGGGTGCTCGGGCAGGTCCGGCGGGTCGGGTAACGCGCTGACCAGGCTCTCCAGGGCCAGCTCGGCCCGGGTGGAGCGGCTGCGCCCACCGGTGATGACGTACGGCCGGACCGGGCCGCTCACCGGTGGCCCCCCGCCGCGTGGTCGACGCGCGGCGGGCTGGTGAGGTGGGTGCCGATCCGCTCGACCAGGACCTGCATCTGGTAGGCGACCAGGCCGGCGTCGACCGCCTCGCTGGTCACCACGGCCAGGTGCGCGCCGGCCCCGGCGGCGACGACGAAGAGGTAGCCGCCGCCGTACTCGATGATGATCTGGCGGGTGGCGCTGCCCGGCCCGCCGAAGCCCGTCGCGACGCCGCGGGCCAGCGACTGCAGTCCGGAGCAGGCGGCGGCGAGCCGTTCGGCGTCGTCGCGGGCGATGCCGGCGCTGCGGCCGATCTCCAGGCCGTCGTTGGAGACGACGACGGCGTGCTGGACCTGCGGGACGGCGATGATGTCGGCGAGCAGCCAGCCGAGATCAGGGGTGGTGGTCATGGAACTCTCCGGAGCGCTGGGGAAGTCGGGGGGAAGCGGGAAGGGAAGGGTCGGACTGGGCCTGGGCCCGGGCGGCGGTACGGCCGCTGGCGGTCCCGGCCTGGAACATCGCCATGAACGCCTGCGCGTCCCGGGCCGAGCGGTAGGGCGGCGCGGGCTGCGGTGGGGGAGCGGCGTGCTGGGCGGGGCGGCCCGTGCGGCCGCGCCGGTGGCTCCGGCGGGGCAGCGGGGGCGGGGTGTCGCCGGTGGCGGCGTGCCGGCCGGACGGCGGGGTCTCCAGCAGGGGGTGACCGACGGGGGAGGCCGGTCGGGGGCCGGGGTTGAACGCCCGGTCGTCCGGCCCGAGGCCGGGGACGGTGGGCGGCAGCGGCTCGGTGAGCAGCGCGTTGGGCAGCAGCAGGACCACGCGCACGCCGCCGTACGGCGAGGGCGCCGAGCTGAGCGTGACCCGGAAGCCGTACTGCTCGGCGAGCCGGCCGACCGCGGCCAGGCCCAGTTGCGGGACCTCGCCCAGCCGGGAGACCTCCAGGGTGCTGCCGCCGGCCAGTGCGGCCGCGGCCTTGACCACGGCCTGTTCCGGCATGCCGACGCCGCCGTCGTCGATCTCGATGACGGCGCCGTTGTGCACCGGCATCAGGGTGACGAACACCTGGGTGCTGGGCGGGGAGTAGCGGGTGGCGTTGTCCAGCAGTTCGGCGATCGCGTGGATCAGCGCCTCGGCGGCGGCGCCGACCACCGCGGTCTCGGTCCGGCTGCGCACCACCACGCGCTGGAACGGCAGGATGCGCGACTGGGCGCCGCGGACGACGTCCTCCAGGGGGACCGGTTCCGGCCAGTGCCGTCCGGCCCGCGCGCCGCACAGCACGGCCAGGGTCTGGGCCAGCCGGGCCTGTTGGGCGGCGGCGTGGTCGGCCTTGAGCAGGCCCTCCAGCAGGGCCGGGTCGTCGTGGGTGCGCTCCATCTCGTCCAGCAGCGCCTGCTGGTCGTGGGCCATCACCAGGATCCGGCGGGCGACGCTGAGGAAGGCCCGCTGGGTGGAGGCGGTGTGTTCCTGCTCCTGCTGGACGGCGGCGAGGTCCTCGCCGCGGCGGGAGAGTTCGGCGGCCAGTTGCTCCTGGAGGGCGGCGAGTTCGCCGTGCAGCCGGTCGGCGCGGCGGCGCTGGGTGACGGACACGGCGCGGTACCGCGCGGTGGCCACGAGGGCGAGGACGGCGAGTACGCCGGTTGCCGTTACGGACCACTGAGTCATCGTCACGCCGCGAATTCTAGGGTGATGATCCTACGAAGGTGTGAACGGATCTCGCCAAGTGACCGGATCTCGTCAATATCGAGTCAATTCGGCGCCAATCGGCACTCGTTCGACCCCGATCCCTGCGCCTGACGAGCCAGGGGAGCAGCCCGGCCGGCACCGGTGGGAACGCCGGAATCGAGCCCGACGGCCGGATCGCGTTCCGCGATGTGTGGGGCCCGTGTGCACGGTGTTACGGAAGGGGCGTCGTCCGGTGCAGGAGCAGCAGAGCCACGTCGTCCGGCCGGGACCGCCGCTCGGTCACGTTCAGGGTGAGCAGATCGGCCAGCCGCTCCAGCGCCGGTGCCGGGCCGATCCGCCCCGGACCCGTCTGCCGCGCCCACAGTTCGAGCCCGCCGAGCATCCGCTGCACCGACTCGTCGTAGTCCTCCTCGCGGTCCTCGACCAGCCCGTCGGTGTACGCCAGCAGCGTCTCCCCGACCGCCAGCCGCTCCACCGCCAGCGGGTACGGCTGCTCCGGGTCCACCCCCAGCGGCGGCCCGCCCGGCAGCTCCAGCTCGACGGCCGCGGCGTCGGCGGTGATCCGCACCGGCGCCGGGTGCCCGGCCCGGGCGGCGGTCAGCGCGCCGTCCGCCGGATCCAGGGTCAGGTAGAGGCAGGTCGCGAACAGCTCGGTGTCCAGCTCGGCCAGCAGCCGGCTGGTGCGGGTCAGGGTGGCGGCCGGGTCGTGCCCGTCCGTCGCGTACGCCCGCAGCCCGCTGCGCAGTTGGCCCATCACCGCGGTGGCCTCGGCGTTGTGGCCCTGGACGTCGCCGATCACCAGCCCGATCCGGCCCTCCGGCAGACGCAGCAGGTCGTACCAGTCGCCACCGATCTGCATGCCCTCGGTGCTCGGCAGGTAGCGGGCGGCAGTGGCGATCCCGGACAGCCGGGGCAGGGTGCGCGGGAGCATCGCCCGCTGCAGCTCGGAGGCCCGGTGGTGGTGGGTGTCGTACAGCCGGGCCCGCTCCAGGGACTGCGCCAGGATGCCGGCGAAGGCCGAGTACAGGGTCCGGTCCTCGCGGCTGAACACCCGCTCGGCGGCGAAGGTGATCAGGCAGGAGCCCACCTGCTGCCCGGAGGCGACCAGCGGCAGCACCGCCCAGGCGGCCGGGGCGAGCGGATCGCGCCGGGAACGGGCCGCCGAGGGTTCGCTGAACAGCGGGGCGGAGCGGGCCAGCGACCGCTGCATCACGCCCTCGGACAGGTCCGCCAGCCGGGTGAGTTCGGTGCGGCGCGGGCCCCCGTACACGGTGTGCGAGACGGGCAGCAGCCGGCCCGCGTCCACCAGGTCCAGGACGATGCCGGCGGCGCCGAGCGCCGGACGGGCGACGTCGGTGACGGCCGTGGTGACGTCCCGGACGGTCACCGCCCGGGACAGCGCCCGGGTGAGCGTCAGCAGCAGTGCCGTCCGGGCGGCGGCCGGGGAGTTCCGCTCCTCGGCCGGCGGCTGCTCCCGGTAGCCGGCCTCGGCCAGCAGCCCGGCGATCCGCACCGGCCGCCCGTGCACGTCCAGCATCACCTCGCCGGACTCCTCGACCCGGGCGGGCCGGCCGCCGGGCCGCAGCACCCGGTAGCCGATCCGGTAGCGGCCCCCGGTGGCCAGCGCCTCGGCGAGCGCGGCCTGCACGTCCGGCAGGTCCTCCGGGTGGACCAGCCGGTCCAGCTCGGGGGCGGCGCCGTCCGGGGCGGCCGGGCGGCCGGTCACCCGGAACGCCTCGGCGTCCCAGTAGCTCTCGCCGGTGACCAGGTCGCGCTCGAAGGCGCCGTGCCCGGCGGCCCGCACCGCCAGCGACAGCAGCGGGTGGGCCGGCCCGGCCGGGTGGCCGTCCGCCGCCCGCGGACCCTCGGGCAACCGGACGCCGTAGGGTGCGCGGGTGCCGTGCGGCAGATGGGCGTCGGCGTGGTCCAGCAGGTGCGAGAGCCGGTGGGCGCAGGCCTCGGCGACGGTCTCCAGGACGTCCAGGTCGCGGCGCGGGACGGTGCCCCGGTGGGCCAGCGCGAGGGCGAGCACCCCGATCGGCCGCTCGTCCACGACCATCGGCAGGGCGATCACGGCGACCATCCCGGTGCCCAGACCGGCGTTCGCGTTCGGGTAGTCGACGCTGGTGTGCTCGGGGCTGAGCAGGTACGGGCGGCGCAGCCGCAGGGCCATCGCGGCGGGCAGCTCCCCGGCCGGATCGACCACGCCGTAGCGCTCGTGCGCCCAGTCCGGCAGCCCGTGCGAGGCGGTCAGCCGGAGCATCCCGGTGGAGTCCAGCAGGTACAGCGCGGACCCCTCGCCGGTGATCCAGCTCGGGCCCTCGGCCAGTACGGTGCCGAGCAGCTCGGCGGCGCTGGTGCAGCCGAGCAGCAGGCGCACGCAGCGCATCGCACTGCGCGCGGTCGGACTGTCGGCGGGCTCCAGGGGCACTGACCCTTAATACCCCATTTCCCCAAGCGGTGAATGGTTCCTCAAGAGGTGAACGGGGACCGGGCCGTCGCACCGGCACCGGCATCGGCATCGGCACCGGCACCGGCACCGGAGAGGTGGCCGTCCGCGCCGGCGGCTGTCCGGGCGCGGCCCGGCGCGGGAAGCCGGTCCGGCCGGGCTGTCCGCGCGCGGGCGGTGCCGCCCTCCGGTCCGTGCGGGCCGGCCTCCTACGCGGGCCAGGCGCGGAGGCCGGTGGTGAGGGTGGTGATGAGGCGGTCGTGGGTGGTGGCGAGGTCCTCGGCCAGCCGGAAGCCGCCGGCGGTGGTGAGGGAGGCGAAGCCGTGGGCGAGGGAGCGGACGGTGCGGGCGGCGTGGATCGCCTCGGAACCGTCGAGGCCGTACTCCCGCAGGACGGCGATGATCACGCCGACGAGCCGGGCGCCCGCGCGGGCCAGGTCGTCGTCGGGCTGCGGGGCCTGGGGGAGGGCGTTGTAGCGGTGCGGGTGCGCGGTGGCGTACGCGTGGTAGGCGCGCAGCACGGCGGCGACGGCATCGTCCCCGCTGCGCCCGACGGCCGCCTCGGCCAGCCGGTCGGCCAGGTCCCCGGTGACCCGTACGGCGATCAGCAGCCGCAGTTCGGCGAGGCCGCCGCTGACGTGCTTGTACAGCGAGGGAGTGGCGACCCCCGCCCGGGCGGCGACGGAGGCCAGCGTGAGGGCCTCGGAGCCCTGCTCGTCGATGAGGGCGAGGGCGTGGTCGACGACCTGGTCGGGGGTCAGTCCTACGCGGGGCATGGGTTCGGGCTCTCCGTACGGATGACGTCGGGTGGATCGGGCGGGTTCGGGCAGGAGCGGGCGGTGGGGACGGGCGGGGCTCAGCCGAGCTCGGCGAGGAACGGCAGCAGGGCGTCGGCGGTGGCCGTCGGGTTGTCGGCCATCGGGTAGTGCCCGGACCCCTCGATCATCACCTTGCGCGCGCCGAGCGCGGCGGCCTGCCGGTCGGCGACGAGCTCCGGCTTCGGGAAGTCGGGGTCCTTGCTGCCCATGACCACCAGCGCCGGGCACCGCACCGCGGCCGTCCAGCCGACCGGCGCCGAGTCGCCGTGGACGTACCCGCGGGTGGCGGTCTTCCGCCCCGGGGTGCGCAGCGCGGCGACCAGTCCGTCCACGTACGCGTCGAAGTCGGCGGGCTTGGCACCCGGGAAGGCCATCCGGCGCAGGTAGAAGCCCCAGGAGGCCGGCCAGTGGACGAGGGCGGCGCCCATCAGGCCCATGGCGCCGCGCATCAGGGCGCCCGGCGGCGGGTTCTCGACGAAGGCGTTGAGCAGGACGATCCCGGCGACCCGCTCGGGCGCGTCCCCGGCGGCCCTGACGACGGTCGCCCCGGTGTAGGAGTTCCCGGCGAGGACGGCGCGCTCGATGCCGAGGTGGTCGAGCAGGGCGAGGACGTCGCCGGCGATGGCGGCCGGGCCGTAGTCGTCCCACTCGACGGAGGACTCGCCGAAGCCCCGCAGGTCCACGGTGACGACGCGGTGGCCGGCGGCGACGAGCAGCGGGCGCAGGTGCCGGTAGGCGGCCCGGCTGTCGAGCATGCCCGGGAGCAGGACGACGGGGGTGCCGTCGCCCTGCCGGGTGTCGTCGAAGGCGATCCGGCCGCCGGGAACGGTCAGGTACTGGGTGCTCGGGGTGATGGTGCCGTTCATGGGGGTCCTCCTCGGGCCGCCGGTGCGGGGCATCGGCGTGCGGGCCGATAGCCATAAAGCTAAGGCTAATAGCCTTAGCTGTCAAGCGAACGGCCGGGTGAGGGATGGAGCGGAAGGAGCGGAAGGGGTGGAAGAGGCGATCAGACTCCCTCCACCTTGAACGGGTCGTGCTCGCTGAGCAGCTTCTCCAGCCTGGCCTGGTCCACCCGGGTGACCATCTCGTTGGACTCCTGCCGGTCCCGGATCACCTTCGCCAGCGTGAACGCCGAGGTGACGGTGTAGAGGAGGCCGATCCCGAGGAAGGCCCTGGTCCATCCGCCGACCGGCAGGTAGGCGATCCCGACGGCGAGGGCGACGCCCGACAGGGCGAAGGAGAGGACGGCCTGGATGTGGTACGCGGCCGTGGTGCGGGTCTGCATCGATGTGCTCATGGCGCCAGGATGTGGCCGCCCGGACGGGGCGCACATGAGTAGGAGTACTCAGATGGGGCCGTGCGCGAGGGAGGTGTTCGCCGGTGTCGTTCGTTGACGTCCGATCACTTTGCCCTAGGCTGCTCCGAACGGATGGCTTGGAATCAGAGCCTCCTAGGATTAACGTTTGATAACGCAGCGCGGTTGTCAACGCCGTACCCAGACGGCACCGTGCGCCGTCGCCTAATCCCGCCGACCCGCCTCCGGGCAGGTCAGGGAGCCGGGGAACCACGTTCCTTGGGGTGAATCGGCGGGGCTCCGGCCCAGCCGTAGGAGACCTTCCTGCTCCGAACCCGTCAGCTAACCCGGTAGGCGCGAAGGAAGGAAAGGAGCGCGCCTCCGTGGCGTCGACGCACACCCCGGCACACCCGGCCGGCTTCGCAGCCGGTACCCAGCTCCTCGACCACCCCGGCACGGACGGCCCCGAGGCCTTCGGCCCGGAGGACTTCCCCGCGGAGGTCGAGACCAACCGCCACCGGATGCCGCGTCAGACCCGCGGAGCCTCCCCACTGCTCGGCGTCACCGCCGTCGCCGCCACCCTGGGCGCCACCGGCTTCGCCTCGGCGACCCCGGCCGCCGCCCCCGCCGTCGAGGCCCCGGACGAGACCCCGGTCGCCCTCTCCGCCGACCCCGGACTCGCGCTCGCCGCCCGCATCCAGCACCAGGCCGACAGCCAGCGCACCGCCGCCGAGGAGACCGCCCGGCTCCAGGCCGCGCAGGAGGCGGAGGCCAAGGCCGTCGCCAAGGAGGCCGAGGCCAAGCGCGCCGCCGAGGAGGCCGAGCGGGTCAAGGCCGCCGCCCTCACCCTCCCGGTGAAGGACTACCGGCTCTCCGCCCACTACGGTCAGAGCGCCCGCTACTGGGCCAACCTGCACACCGGCCTGGACTTCGCCGCCGACACCGGCACCCCGGTCTACGCGCTCGGCCAGGGCACCATCACCTCGGCCGGCTGGGCCGGCTCGTACGGCTACCGGATCGTCGAGACCCTGCCCGACGGCACCGAGATCTGGTACTGCCACCTCTCCTCGATCACCAAGGGCTCCGGCAAGGTCGCCCCCGGCCAGCAGATCGGCAAGGTCGGCGCGACCGGCAACGTCACCGGGCCGCACCTGCACATGGAGGTCCGCCCCGGCGGCGGCGCCCCGGTCGACCCGGAGCCCTGGCTCCAGCAGCGCGGCCTCAACCCCTGACCCGCGCGAGAAACCCGGCGCACCCGCGAGAGGCCCGCGCACCGGCGCGAGAAACCCGACGCGCACGCGAGAAGGCCCCGGCCCGGAGCAGCGGCTC